>JBEAPS010000290.1:0-22666 GCA_041164285.1 Pseudomonadota bacterium | reverse complement strand
CACATGCAGCCAAGTACAACGCCTTCACTCTGTCGTAATCGACTCCCACGCTTCGCACTGCTGGCCCAAGATCACGCCTATTTTGAACGTCGCGCTCCCGCAAGGCAGGGCTCTCCATTCGCGCTAAGTTGTACTTCGCTTTTGCCTGATTCTTATACCCCTCTTGTCCACTCGGCTTGAGTGAAATCATGCGGGCCACAGTCTTTTTAGCTTCTGAATCAAGCCCCTGACGTGTCTGGATCGCAAGTATTTGCGAGCGGAGATAAAGTTCGTCATCGCTGTTAGAAACAAACTTCATCATGCGCTCGTAAGCTGCCATTGCTTCTGCAGACCGGCCGTACTTAAAGTGAATATCAGCGATTTCTCGCGCAATCTTCAACTTCTCAGCCGAGTTGCTCAACTGATTGAGGTGCTTTTCATAATGAGAGACAGCATTTGCAAACCGTCCGAGTGATTTGTGCATTTCAGCCGATGCAAGCCAAGCGCTTCGCTTTTTTCCATCTTGCTCGTATTTCGTTGCAAACCTTTCGTAGTGGTTTGCCGCTCTCAAAAACTGCGCAATTCCTTTTGAAAGTTCAGCTGCCTGCCACGTGGTTTCTTTAACATATCCGGAAGTTGGATAATTCTTTATGAGCGATTCCATTTGAGTTACGGCCGCATCTGTCTTTTTTGCTTTCAAAAAGTTTTTGGATGCAAGATCGAGAGCCGTGGCCGCATTTTTGTGTTTAGAAAACTCTTTTTGAAAGGCTACATAACGCAGCGCAGCAGCCTCAAATTTACCTTGTGCCGACAGTTGTTGAGCATGTGAGTAAACAGCATTTTCAAGAATTACTCTCAAGTTTTTATGCTCAGGATTGCTGGGCGAAATACCAAGCTTCAGAGCAAGGCGCACAACTTTTTCAGTATAGACCCAATCCTTAGCACCCTGTGAATCACTGAGAAGATAACTCACTGAGTCCTTCGAATAATTACCTTTCGGAAATTTTCCGATTGCAGCTTCAAACCGTTGCCGAGCGGGATCGTCTTGCCCCAAGAGATGAGTCACATAAGCGGCCTGAAATATAGCTTGCTCTGCTTCTTTTCCTGAAGCTGAAGTAGCCATTTTATCGAGTGTGACGATATATGCTTGAGCAACTTGCTCATCAGCTGAAAGGCGTTTTTTAGGTATCAGTTTTGGCTCTGCAGCAAGGCCTAGCAAGGCTTCTCTCGCGCGCATTGAATACCTGAGTGCTGTGAGCAAAGTTCCTTTGTCACGCGTAGTAGAAATGAGAGCGTCAGCTCTGGATGCTACATCTGCCGCCCGTTTTGCCTTGGCAAGAATGTCAATAACTTTGATGACCCAATCTTCACGAGCAGCATAGTCTCGATAATTTTTCACGAAAAAGTCATGCAACGAGACGAAACGAGCAATATTCTCACCATCAAGCTTCGCCTGAGCCTGCGCAAGTGCGAGCTCCTGCGTATAAAATACTCGACTGGTCACAACTCGACCAAGCACATCGTTCAGCTGCCCAATGCGCTGCCATTGTGTTTGACCCATGATCAAGTCACGCGAACTCAAATAAATATCCAAAACTCTCAGTTCCAAATAGGAATTGAACGACTTTGAATAGTCACCGATTGACTGCACTTCGGCATACAACTTGGCAGCGCGGCTGGGTTGGCTTTTGATATTATTTAAAGCGACTTGCTCGGTATAGAATCGAGCGACTTCTTGGGCTCCGGCAGCCTGAAAAGATTGAACTGCTTCTGTATCCAAATTCAGCTTATCTCTGTTTAGGAGCGATTGATGCAACCTGTACAACACTCGACTCATGAGGGGGCCTGCTTTCCCTTCAATACGTCTGAGCTGCTGCATATCTCTCAATGACTCTTGATACAGAGTGATTGCCTGACTGAATTGTTTTTTCGAAGCAGCAGATTCAGCCATGTAATACTTCGAAGCCGCCGAAACGAGGTTGCTGTTACTGTTTTGCGCGGCAAAGTCGAGATTACCGAAAGGCGATGAAGTACTTCCTCCATCATAATCGATTAACATGCCAACAAATGCGACACGCAATTGATTGGGTGAACGTCCCGAACCAACAAACTTCAATGCAGCTGTTCGTGCCGTAGGATCACCAGACTTCAGGCGCGAAACTAGGCTCGTACTCTGTAGGCTGAGCATTTTATCGTTCTTCGGAAAATTCCGTGCAACTTTATCAATTACACCCACAAGCTTACTTCGTGCCGATTTCACATAATGATTAAGATCAGCGTACTTGCTGTCACGCCCACCAACGGAACGCAAATATTCAAGATAAAGAGCGTGTTCTTCCAGAAGCTTTATAAGTCTCAACCCAACATTCAGAGCTTGTTGAGACTTTTGAGGTTGTAGTTTGAGTTCAGCTTCAACCTGTCGCATTTGTACGGCCCGAGTTGCTGCTGCTTGAGCTGAAAAGTTCATCTGGTCAAACACCGTGGGATCAGCGCCGGCAACGTCCACAAAATAGGCACGTGACGGATTTATCGGCGCTTTAAATAAAGGCGTGAAGGATGGTGACCATTTTTCATTTTTGTTGCTCTGTACAGACTTGCCAGATCGGCCTCTCTCCACCTTAGAACCAGCGCGGGCCAGCATCGCTTTGACAGGTAAACCATCAAATGAATCACTGGCCGATGCAAAGGTCTGGCTGCTCAGCACTCCTACTGAGAGACACATTCCCAAAACTGCCCACGTGCTCAACGCTCTTAGGCTTCGACGACACCCCTTTTGAACACTCATGACACCCTTCCCAACTTCTCGTACCCAATTTCATGTCTCCGAGCATAGGTCACATTGGAAACCGGACTCTTCGACACTCTGCGAGGGGATTTTCGGAGCAAATGCCCAAAACCTTAGGAAAATTATTTCAATCTACAACGCGTAGCAATTCACTTAACAGCATGAAGTCGGCTGGGGGATCGGCCTTAAATGTCAGGCTTTCTCCAGATTTCGGATGCCTCAGTCCGAGAACTGCTGCATGAAGCATTTGACGGGATGAGGAAGCCCTGACACGAGCCCAAAGTCCTTTATCTTTGGTGAGTGCAGTTCCTGCTCCACTTGCCGCGGCCGGGCCATAAAGACTGTCGCCCAGCAGACCATGACCAATGTGCGCCATTTGAACCCTGATTTGATGCGTACGGCCTGTGTAAAGCTCACATTCGACAAGACTTGCGCGCCCACCTGCAAATACCTGCATCGTTCTCACTTTCATGCGAGCCAGCTTTCCTTGCCCCTCTGCAACAGAGGCATAACGCAGTCTGTTTTTCGGATCACGACCATGCCAAGTTTCGATCGTCTGCTCAGTTGGATTCATGGCACCAAACACGAGGGCAACATAGCGTCGCAATTGGCTGTGTTCTGCAAACTGTCGAGAGAGGTCAGTCAATGCCAATTGCGACTTTGCAACGACCATAATTCCGCTAGTGTCTCGGTCGAGTCGGTGGACAATTCCCGCTCTGAGCGGATCACCCAAACTTGGTAAGGTGCATCCCGTGTGAGCGAGTACCGCATTCACCAACGTACCGTCGGGCACACCAGCACCTGGGTGCACCACTAGGCCGACGGTCTTATTAATAACCAATATGTCATCATCTTCGAAGACGACATTTAAAGGTATGGATTGTGGCAATGGGAACGAAGGGGGCGGCCTAATGGCACTCAGTTTTATTGCAATGGTTTCGTTTTCAAAGAGTTTCCAAGAAGGCCTGCGTTGAGAGCCCGACACGAGGACAGCACCTGACTCGATGAGCTTCTGACCAAACGAACGGCTTGGTATAAAATCGAACAACCTTGCCAACGCAACATCGAGCCTAAGACCGACACAGTCATAAGGAACATTCAACTCGGCTGTATCGTCGATGTTTGCGTCAAGTGAGCTCATAAGTCCTCGTTTCGCGAAAGCGCGTTACGAGCGGCGCGTGGTTCTCGCCTGAATTCTGAGCCGTGAACGATAGTTTTCGGTAATTGCGTCAATGATATCCTCGCGCTTTAAATTTAGGTAGCGCAGGTATGACACCAAAAATCCTCGGAAGTAAACCGCGGCGGGTAGCTGTTTATAATGATCCGACTCAATTGCTGAAAGATACTTGCGTGGAATTTTTGTGCGACTCGACATTTCTTCCTCGCCTACAACCATCTCTTCGCGCAACTTCTTCAAAAGGCTTCCTGTAATCTGCTCTGCCGAATCAATGATATTGTTCATCATTGCAATAGCCTCAGGTTGCATAGAGGCTTTTGCGCAAACATCGACAACATCTTTGTCATGCTCACCAACGAGCGTCTTCAGACGGCGTGGAGGCAAATAGGCAGAGGGCTCACCCGAACGCACTGGTGTTACAGCATCGAGGGGTTGTTGCGACATGGCGGCGCGCACGTCACGGCCGAGCCTTCCTGATGCCCCTGTGCGCTGAGGACCAAATGCCCCGCGCAATTCGGGAAGGTCGAGTGCGCTCATTGGTGTTGAATGAGAAGCCATCGCACCTGACGGTCCTCGTTTCAGGTAAAATACGTTCTCGTCTTGATCCAACTGCGAAATAGATTCAGCTGTCAGATTTGGGAGGAGAAAAGCGGAAACTACGCTGTCTTCAGAGTCGTCAGCACTGTACTGCTCGAACTCATAAAGAAGAGCTCTGTAGGCCCAATCGAGTTCCTCAAGGTCCAGATCACTAAACTGACCAGAGTTCAACATGTGCTCACGCGTACGTCTGTAGCTCTGATGAATGTTTTCTAGAGTCAGTTCACCGTCTAGTCCGATGATGGCTTCAGGAGTATTTTCAACTTGTTCGCTCATATTCTCAGGCCTCCCGTCAACCCATTCCGCTGGCCCGCTTGCCGTGCGGAACGACCGGCTCAAAGCGGGTAGAAAGGGTCCGCGCAATCGACATGAGTCCCTGTGATACGCTCGAGTCAGGAAAATCAACACACACCGGACGCCGGTTTCGCAGTGATTTCCACACGACATCATCGAAAATAGCTGCACCCAAATACTCGGCAGAAAACCCAAAGTAACGCTGACTGATTTGGGTAATTGAAGATCCAATTTCAGCGTCTGCATTGTTTCGCACCTGATTCATGACAACTCCCAAGTGAGTCATCTGAATGAGTTTCAAAATCTTCTGGCCAATCTCAGGCTCCTCACTTGCAAACTTCTGCAATTGCGCAAGTGGCGGTGATGCAAACCGAGGATCGCCAAGGCCTTGCAACAGACGCTCAGTCACTTCCTCTTGGTGTATTGCTTTAACAATGCTCTGAAGCTTTCTGTAAAGAACGCTTTTTAAGAACACGTATGCGTTCTCTATACTTGTCGGCTCAGGCACAACAACTACGATTCCAGCGTGTGAGAATATAAAGAAGTCGAGTGTGTTGACATGCGTACCTGCTCCCAGATCGAGAATTACGTAGTCAACGTCGAGACGCTGCAGACGACTTATGAGCCGAATCTTCTGCGCTGCTTGAGGACGAATCTGCTGCCAGAACTCTTGACCACCACCAAAGAGCGTCAGGCCTGGAACACCACCAGAAACTGCTACGTCCTCAAGGCTGTCAATTCGACCGCTGACAAAATCAAATAAGCCAACTTTCGGGCTCGGTACACCGAGGCATGTGTGAAGATTTGCTGCTCCAAAGTCGAGGTCAACGAGTGCAACTCGGTATCCTTGTCGCGTAAGTGAAACGGCCATATTCGCCGACAAGAAGCTTTTGCCGATCCCTCCCTTGCCACCACCAATCGAAAGAATACGGGGTCCGTTTGAAGAACGACCGCTTCCATGTGGAGTGCGAACACTTTCTCCGGCATCCAAGTTTTCGCCATTCTCTTGATCGTTGACTGGTCCAGTATGACGGCCTGCCATGCTTCGCTGGATTTTTTGCTCCTGCTCACTCGGGTCAATTGCATAAGCGAGTGACGAGTTCAGGTACTCAGAGCGGGGCACTGATGTAACCTCAATGGGCGGTCTTGAGACCTCACCAAAAGTCTTACTCAACGAGTGTCGTGCATCGCGGGTAGGACGCTTAAACATGCCTCTTGAAATTGATGAAAACATTTTCCGACTCCCCATCTCCGGAGAAATCTGCTTTGAAAGATTCCGGCTTCATCAATAATGCTACCAGCGATACAGCCTTCACACCCTCACAATGCAGCTTTTTTGGCTCGGCTCCAATTTCCCAATTTAAGCCTCTGAAATTGTTACCTACTCGATCGAGGCCTCTGCAAGTTAGACAAATTTGACCGAGTGATTCGTGACTCGCTGACAAAGAATGGATTGTCTTTGGCTAAAAGCAAAAAGCGACGATAGTAGTAGGTCGCTTTCGCTCTGTTTGAGGACTCATACAACTGTCCCAGCATAAAATAGGCTTCTTCAGCCTCGGGATCCGACTTAGTAGCACGCTCAAGCTTTGAGATGGCGCGCGCTTTTTGGTTCGACTTCAGGTCACACTTCGCAGTACCAATGAGTGCTGACGATAGAAAAGGCCGCGCGCGCAAAATTTCCTGGTAAAGTGGAGCCGCCTTAGCGCAATTGTCACTTCCAACATATGATTCTGCGAGGGCGTTCATAAGGAGTGTTTTTTCGGTATCGGCACTCACTTTATCGCGACTTTGAACGTTGAATTTAGTCTTTTCAATCGGAGCGAGTAGAACCTGAACCTCCTCAAATTTTTTCTTTTTGTTCAAAACACTCGCAAGGATAAGCTTAACTTGAAGGTCATCAGAATTTGCTCTGTGTAGTTTCTGAGCCTCGTAAAATGCTTTCTCGACAACACCAACCCGAAAGTAGCTCCAAGCCATGGCCTTCTGAACACGCAAATCGTTGGAATTGATTTTTGCAGCTTTCTGATAATAGGACAGAGCAGATTTGTAGTCACTTGAACCACGACATGCTTCCCCTAAAAAGTAATAAACTTCGGGATCGTCTTTGTACTCGTCCTGAACTTCTGTCAGCAGTTGTCTGGCTTTTTTGAAATCGCCGGTTTTCACAAACACAATACCCAAGTTTCTTTTAGCTGCCGGGTTCTTTGGAGAAATTTTCAAAGCGTTTTCGTAAGCAGTAGCAGCTGCCGAAAAGTCACCACGCAAAGCTGCCGAATTTCCATCCATCAGAGCTCGCGTCGTGTCTTGAATATTTGTAGAGGCGCAAGAAACTAACACCCAAGTCAATACCCCTGCAGCAATCTTAGTGATGCTAAAAGTTTTGTTCCTGAAGTTCATTTCATTCCTCCTTCTTTCAAAAAACGCCAAAACTGAAGCTGGGCTAAACCGTATTTTCGCTCATCCTCGAGCTGCCAAGTAAGTTCATCTGAGTGTGAAAGGATACGGTCGGAGTTCATTTCCAAGACAACCAAACACTCAGGTGCACAGACCTTGGTAGCGGCAAGTAAATCCAGCGCTTCATCATACCAATTTGATTGATAGGGTGGATCAGCCAATACGACAGAGACGAGCGCTGCATTATTTGCCGAGCTCTTTTCAGCAGCTCTTGCGTGCGCTTGCAAAAAGTCTGTGACGCTGCCGCTTACCAGCCGGTATTGTTCGGACGGTATACCCAAAGTCCTCAAATTTTCAGAAATAATCTGGCATGCGCCGGCCGACTGTTCAACAAATGTGACATGCTGAGCCCCCCTGCTGAGTGCCTCAATGCCAAGAGCCCCACTCCCTGCAAACAGATCCCAAACGATTGCACCCTGAATGTCGAATGATAAAATGTTGAATAGATTCTCTTTGACCCGGTCAGAAGTTGGACGGGTGATGTCGGTACCACTGAGCGTTTTGAGGAGTCGACGTTTGTACTTACCAGAAATAACACGGACCAATGGGCACCTCGAATCCTAAATCTGAGTCACATTGATATGAACACAGGAGATGCCATTTCGTCTACATTCAACAAAGTCAGAATCAACCCACACGTCGAGGCGCATGGCAATTACTCGATCGAATGGTCGTACCATTTTCCTTTGTCGCCAGGACAACGCATTGAAAGTGAGTTCGAACTCAGTTTCCCAAGCGACAAAGTGCCCGGTGCCGCTCGTGCTGCACTCGCAGAAGCTAATCTGTCTACTACCCGACTGAGCTTCGCTGACTCAGCAACATCAGCTCGATTTCAATCATTGATTTTTTTCAGAGACACTCTTTGGTTGCTGAGTGTTCTTGGACGCGACTCTCGCCAAGAAGAGAAACTCGATGCATCCTTGGTACCCAGAGCCCGCCGCTTTTTTCTTCACAAAGCGAAAGACTACTGGAGCGACGCTTTCATGCCGCGTCTTGGAATCATTTTTCAGTCCGACCTAAAACGCTGCCGGTCTCAAATTAAAAAGATCATACTCAACAGTGAACTCGACAATGGACCATCGTGGCAGGATTATGCGAGCGCAAAGCACCAATTACTTAGCAGTTTGCGAGCTGCTTTCAGGGTTGTGCAGTGTCACCTCATTTGGGAAAATATCTGCGGTAAAACCAGAGATGGCTCTGCAGGCCACTTCTACAAAAGCAATCAAACTGACGATGACGACTTCGTTCCGGCACTCGCGGATCTCTCTGAGTTCATCATCATGCTCGTCACCGGGACAATCGGTGAGCTGCAAAGCCTCATGCGCGAGGCATACGATTCATACGAGAGTCACTTTGCAGTTCTTCGATCGGGAAGTATCAGCTCTAAGGCTGAACTCGAACTTGCCCTTTCATCAACTCAACAAAACGTAAGACGCATTGCAAGCGAGCAGATTTGGCTCTGCGACTGGGCCCGAATTTTAAGTGAATGGCGTATTGTTTGCAGACTACCCGCTCTCACCGATGTTGCTTCAGACAGTCAAATAGCAGCAGACTATTTCGAGCGACTCAGGGAACTCAAAAGAGCTCACTATGCCTACTGGGATCTCAAGACCGACTTGATTGCAAATGAGAAGAAAGTTGACTTTTGGATTGGCGGCGGTGCGGCAGGGATATCGGCTGCATTTGCATTCCTTGGAACATTCATGTGGATTCAATATCAGGGATTGAATTTTAGCTCTATTCAAGACGGAAATGCTCTGCAAAAAAGTGGTGTCGTTGCATTTACGATTTTTGCAGCTGGAAATGTGATTGTTTATGTCTTGAAGGACCGCTTGAAAGAGTGGTTGAAAGATCGACTTCGCAAGCGATTCAACTACTCTGCCGGTCTATGGATGGGGCGCTGCTACCAAGTCATACGTGATAAAAAACTCAAGCAAACAAAGCGTATTGAAGTTGCCGATATTGAGCGAGAAACTCGTTGGGACAAAACCAAAAGTGGCCTTTCATTTCGAATTTGGGAATCGTTCCACGTATCCCCTGAAGCACCCGAGACAGCTGCTCGTATCATCAAACAAACTTGGCGTTTGCCGCTCGACGAAATTCTTCACAGCATGGACGATAGCAGGCATGTGCTAAAATTACCCGCTCTTGATGGCATCCCACGTGAAGTAATGGTGAAAAAACGAGCACTATTTCACTACAAGTTCGCGGTACGTGTATATCATTGGAAAAACAGAGAACTTGAACTGCTTGATTCTGCCCAGCAGCAGGGTCGAATTTTATCATCAGGCGATAAAATCACGTCCGTAGAGATTCACAATTCCTGATTTGCTCAGCATAAAGAGCCTGATTCCAAAGTTCGAGTTGCCGACGGAAGGCGATAACATCGAACACATGTTGGTCAATTTGCCGAATGGGTACGAGACCTCGCACTGACGAAATCACAGCACATGCTACAGCTTCACTTAGATTGGTGACATGCAAAGGACGCCACTTTACTGAATGCCCAAGTGCTTCAAGGGCGTTCTGCAAGCACATGAGTGTCGTACCTGGCAAAACATTGCTCTCCTGCGGTGCAGAGTAAATGCAGTTTTCATCTCGACTCATCCATACAAAACTAGATGTCGAGGCCTCGGAAATTTCTCCACTCGAATTTACAAATAACGCATCGTCAAAACCCTCTATCAATGCATCATCGAGACACATCATGTTCCATAAATAATTACAGCTTTTAATATCAACGAGTTCTTTATTTCTGGTGTCTGGGCACGTTTTAAGACTGAACCCCTGATGCCATTCTGAATCACTGAGTGGAGTAGCAGGCTTGCAGATCACAACAACGCGACCCTTAAACAGCTCGCCCTTCTCGCTTCGTGCTGGAGCAAGCGACAATCCATCACCACCAGTTAGAATGAGACGAACGGAAATGCGCGACTGCGAGGATTTTCCAGATTCTTTGGAGAAAAAGTTGAGAGCAGCGGAGATCCCAGTGAGAAGTTCCTTTTCGCTGGGACACTGAATGCGGGCACGCAAAGAACCGGCTCTCAAACGAGCCAAGTGTGCTTCCCAAAAAACAAGACTATCGCCGAGCGCAAGAATAGTTTCAAAAATAGCATGGCCGAAGAGAAAGCCGCGGTCACTCACAGGAATGAGAGCTTCAGGCAACGAGGTGAGTTTCCCATCGATCCAGACGACCCCGTGTTGAGTTTCAGCCACAGAAACCTCCTTCAATTAGCCAAGTTTTTGACAGTCGCTTTCAGCGCAAAAAAAGAACTGAAGTTTTCTCCGAATGGCCTTAATATTTCAGAGACGTCCTGCACCGAGGTAAACAAAATGACTCAGCCTGGTAAACTGATCAAGCTCTCTTTCATTCCATGGTTCATGTTGCCTGCTGCGTTGCTCTCGGTCGGCTGCAAGGAGAGAACTTTCAACGCCTCAGACAAAGCTCAAAGTGACATTTCGTTTAATTTCGGATCACCGCAATGTGATGTCATCGTCGCAGGAGGATCAACAGCCGCTCTGGCTGCAGCCCTGACTTCGGCACGGGAAGAGCGCCTGACGTGTCTCATCGAACCAACGGACTGGCCGGGGGGGCAAATGACAGCCTCAGGCGTGAGCGCAATTGACTTTTCACATATCAACGTTAAAGGCCACTCCATGGGTCGTGAAAGTCAGCGCCCCGAGAATCTGGAGAAAACATTCTACAGTTGGATGCAAGCTCTACCCGGAAACCCCGGAGCATGTTGGGTGTCGGACAAATGCTATGAGCCTAAAACACTCATTGAAAATCAGGTTTTCCCGACGATCAATGATGAGCCTTATCTCAAAGTGTTCCTGAACACGGTGGTCAAGTCAGTCACAACAAAAGGCAGACAGATTGAATCACTCACAGCAATCACGCGAACCCCGGTCAAAGGGGATGGGTATGAGCGCTACTTGTCTGAAGACATTTTAGATTGGTATAGCCCATCGAATAGCAAAAACTTTATTAAGACTACAACTAATTTCATAGGCAGAAACAATTCAATGCCAGTTGTTATCGATGCAACTGAATTTGGCGATGTGCTTGTCCTATCAGGATCTTCTTGGCTTCAAGGAACTGAAGCTTCCGATGGGGCATTGGAAAATGATAATGACACATGCGGTCAAGCCATCGTCTATCCTATAGCAGCCGTGCTGAACTCAGGTCCTGTTACCGAAGGGGAAAATCCTTTTAAGGTTGAACACCCCGAGTTCTACAGCTTCAAAACAACATCGAGAACATTCAGTTGGGACGAGATCTGGCGCTATCGCAGACTCAAAGGCAGCCCACTGACAGGACCCAGCGCCGGCGACATTTCAATGCAGAACTGGAACCCAGGTAATGACTATCCGCATGGTTATTTGTTTCTAAGTAAAGACAAAACTCAAGCGCAAAAGTCAGATTGGGTGGGTGGCATTGACGTTGAAGTTCTCAAGGCGGCCGAGCGCCACTCAGTGGGTTGGTATTATTTTTTGAAATCAAAAGCATCAGCGTCTATTCAAAGTCGTATGGCACGCGCATGGGGTGTATTCGGTACTGGCACGGGAATGTCTAAAATGCCCTACCTGCGCGATACACGTCGAAGCATCGGTATCAACGATTTTGTTCTCAAGTTTGAAGATTTGGCAGCAACAAGCAACGCAGACATCACGGGTGAACAGTTTCCAGACCGACTTGGAATTGGTTCCTACGTTGCCGATTTCCACGGTCTGCTCACCTGCAAGCTCCCCGAGTACATGAATAAAAGCATGACGCTGCCTTTCTACATCCCTTTCCGTGCTCTAACAAACAAGGCTTTCGATAACCTTCTCGTAGCTGGTAAAACCATGGCACAGTCGTTTCATGCGAATGCAGCCACTCGGCTTCATCCAATTGAATGGCATTCTGGTGTTGCAGCAGGAGCTGCCGCGGCTCATATGAACCAGTATCAAATCAGTTCTGAACTTGCTTTCAAAAACATTGGAGATATTCAAACAAAAGTTTCTAAGTACCAACCTATCAACTGGACACTGGGGTCAAGAGTTTATCCATGATCGAGTCAATAAATGTGGATAAGAAAATGAACGTTCTGATTATTGATGACGAAGATGAGTTGCGCTCATTGCTGCTTCTCAAATTTACAAATGCTGGGTTTAAAGTGGCACTTGCTTCCACGGGAGAAGAAGCCAAGACGCTCCTGAGTGAAAATAACTTCTCAGCTGTGCTGTGCGATCTCAACCTACCCAATTCACCCAAAGGCCGTGAGCTATTTGAATTGAGCGCACAGCTTGCAAGCCCACCTCTCTTTATAGTCATTACAGGTTATACTCAGGATGCACCTGAAGTCGCTGCGGTACGCAATGCCGGCATTAAGCACATTTTTTCGAAACCGCTCCGGCTCAAAAATATTCTTCAACTGATTTCAAGTTCAATTTGAGCTGACCCCAGCCGACGCAAACGTCGCCATTTCCCTTAACAAACAGTCTGCATCCTGTAGCAATCCCGCAGCGAGTGCTGCACCGCTTCCCTCACCCAAGCGCAGGTTTAAATCCAGAAGAGGAACGAGTCCCAGTGAGGCAAGAAGGCTCTTGTGAATAGGCTCGGCACTTTGATGGCTCGCCATCAACCATGCTGCAAAGGCTTTGTCTGCCAGTGCAAGTGGAGCAATAGCTGAAGTCACAATCAACCCGTCTAACAATACGAAAGTCCCCAACAGTGCCGCTTGCCACGCCGCGCCCGCAAGTGCACTCAGTTCAGCACCGCCAACCTGCTGTAATAAGGCGTGCGCCCTCTCCAGTTCCGAGCATGACAAAGCAGCTAACTGAGAGTTTGCTCTTGAGACGACTTTTTTCAAAATTTGCTGCTTATGAGAAAGGCCGCTTTCGTCAAGGCCTGTGCCAGGACCAACGCAGTGCTCAGGAGCTCTCCCCAATACAACAGAGGCAATAGCACTTGCCGGCGTCGTGTTACCTATCCCCATTTCGCCCAGCACCAAAAAATCAGCCGATGTTTCGCTGATCAATCGCTGTGCGGCTTGAGCCCCAACTTGAAAACAATGTTCGTGCGCTTCGAGCGATAATGCAGCCGTGACAGTTGTATCCCGACTTCCAAATTCAAAGCCCTGTCCAGGAAACTTGTGATTGAGATTTTCACGAAAGAATTCAACTTTTGAACCTTTCGCAGAGTTGAGCAGTTCATCAAATCCAGCTGCTACGCCTACATCGTAAACACTGAGTTTCGCTCCGCGATTGCGGGCAAGACAGCTGATGGCTGCACCTCCTCGAACGATATTGACCACCATTTGTGGGGTAACTTCGGTTGGATATGCACTCACTCTATGATTTCGTGCGACAGCATGATCCCCTGCAAAAAGCAAAATTGCAGGGCTCAACGCACCAGTGCTATTTGATTTCCGTTGAGCTTGAATCTTCAAGGCGGGTTTGAGCAGACTGTCCAGAGCACCTGAGGGCATGGTTAATTGCTGGTAGCGATTAAAAAGCGTTGCCTCTTCTATCGATTTAGGAATCTGAAACAACTTCCCTCACCTCTCTTCATGACTGTTACTTTCTAGCAGCACGCTTGAGTTGCAGGCGCTCAACTGGTTGTTTACCAACGATGTGCTTCTCAAACACCTCTCGAGCGTCGGCTTCCGTGACTCCGCGGTACCAAACGGCCTCAGGATAAACAACAACAACAGGACCAAATGCGCACTGATCCAAACAACCCGACTTGTTGACACGCACTGTGTGATTGAGTCCAGCCTCTTTCACAAGTTGCTTCAGCGAGGCGGTAAATTCTGCAGCCCCTTTTGAGGCGCAGCAACCGCGTGGGTTGCCCTCAGGACGCTGATTTTCGCACACAAATACATGCATTTCATAAATGCTCATGACCAACACCTCACTGTTTCCATGAAACAAACTGTCAAATAACTATACAATGTATGAATTGAGCACAATCACCTGATCAACAGTTCGCATTACAATTCAGAGTGTTCTACAAGCGAGTGCCCCATCCATCTGTGCGAGACCGCATTGTTTTCCGGCTCCACTGTGCGGGTAACACAACTGCAGCCTTTCCAGTTGGCCTAAGCTTTGCTTACCGCCGATCGGAAGAGGAGAACCGGAGATGAGACTACAAAATCTATTTGGATCGGCAATCAGACCACTCAGCTCCTTGGTGGCACTCATTGCAGGTTTGGTATCTCCAAAGGCATTTGCTGATTTATTTCCTCTCATACAGAGCTTGAATCCCCTCGCGGGCGAAAACCCTGTCAAAGTGCTTCCCAAAAGCACCGTGTTCATGACTCGCCCCCCGGGTTTGCCCTCTCAGTTGAATCAGCCTTCAATCACAACAGTCATCAACAAAGCCTTTAACAGAGACGACCTCAATGCACTTTACGGTGCAGGTGCATTCGGCCACTGCGAAACGGGAAGCAGAATTCCCTCATTTTTCTCAAAAAACTATAGCAATTTTGCATATGACTGTTTTCAAAAACTCGATAGTCAGAATGCGAAAAACTTCGACGAGCGCTTTCAAGCCAACCCCAACGCGCAAGGAGTGGCAACCTACCCTTTGGGTGGCGGGATCGAATGGGAAAACATCAGTGCACCCATGCGCGAGCGCCTCCTTCAACGATCCATTCATGATCTCGCTCAAAGAAACAAACTTCTTTCGGACGTAATACAGGGAAGAATTTCGTTTGACATTGGCTTGGAAAAGCTTTGGACGAGACCATCAATAGAACCACGGGAAGCAGAGTTGAGACCTCGATTTGTCGTTGAGATACTTGAACCGAACAAACCGAATCAAGCAAGCAAAATCAAACAGGTGGCCAGCCTAGGGTCTGTCCATTCCTCAGAAATAAGCTCTGATGCACACTCAAATCGCGCATGGATGAGTTCAAAGCCAAAAAAATCAAGACGTGTTTTGCGGGAGGTTTTCGAATCGGAACCGCGACTGGCCTCTGTCACAGTTGATAGCAAGAACACACCTGTGGCTGCTGAACACGACAACGTAACGCTCAGTTCATTCAAAGCTCTCGCGCGCCTGGCTGGTCTGCGAAATCTACCGTTCTCAAAAATCAATATGAAAGCTGAACGTCGCGTGGTCGACGGTTCGAATCAATTTGCACTGCGAGCAACCGAGTCGCAAGAGTTGTTTTACGCGGAGTTCCCAAACGCAGCGCAGGTATCGGCAACGTCTGTCAATTGGGGCTATAAAATCCCTTGGAAGCAGCACGCCATTTCCGTTCATATCAATGAAGCAGTTCAGGAAAAAGTCACCGCTTATAGCTACAAGATTGATGACAACAACAAAACAGACGTCTCGTTCAACCATAAGAACAATTCTGTTTCAGCTGGGTTTGTAGTGAACTTCTGAAATTCGTTCGGTAAGAAACTCCGAGTGGGAGGAAAAGCGCACAGAGAAACCCACTTAGTTAAAGTGGGTGCCGCTGTCGTTCTTTTTAGGCTTCCCTCAATCGCACTGAGTCGGAGGGCATGCACACCAAGAACGTTTTGGCTCCCGTGTCTGTTTTTGTAGGTTCACCGGCAAATTTACCAAAACCCACTCGAAGCATTCAAAGTATCACTCTCCCGTAGAGCCGCCGTCAAGTGTAACCTTTTGGCCACATGTAAAAAAAATCACCAACAATTCCTGCCTAGTTGTCTGATCCCAAGACACCCCTCTCAAGTCTCACGACAGTCTGCCGAAAAATTAGACAAATCCTGAGCGAGGAGGACACCTATGGCTGATGCTGTCAATGTAATGAATTATGAAGAGTTTGAGCGACTTCACGTGGTTCGTCGCATGCGCCAAATTGTGGGTAACTGGTGGAAAGTACAGCTCAACTTTACAGATTCACGAGGTTTTCTGCGTGGCGTGCCTCAGGGCCGTTTCTTCAACCCTGCCAACAGGGTGTGCGCATTCATTACTCAGAATCAAGACGGCTTCAAAGACTGTATGAGTACTGCACGCATGTGCACAGCTTCTACAAGCGAGAGCTCTTCGCCTCGAAGCTCAACATGCCATGCTGGTTTCAGCACGCTCACTATCCCTATACGAATTGAAGGCAAGTACATGGGAGCGTTGTTTGCCGACGGATTTCTCATGCAAGAGACATCGGCAGAGCAAAAGCTCAAGCTTCGCACCTACCTCAGCAGCAAATTTCCAAACAATGCAGAAGCTTTGGAAAGCTACATCGACTCACTGCCCATCATGAGCAAAAAGGAAGTAAGTTACCTGACCGAACTCGTCGATGTTGTCATCGATGAAGTGCTCACACTCCGCAAAACACTTAGCGAGTCGGGTGAACGGCTCGAAGCTCTCTCACAAGAGCTCAGCGAAAAGTGGGACTTTGGAAAAATGGTGGGTCGCTCGCAACCCATGGTCAACCTTTTTAAACTTCTAACTAAGGTTTGTGAATCTGATGCCACCATCCTCGTCACTGGTGAAAACGGAACCGGTAAAGAGGGCATTGCACGAGCCATTCACTTCAACTCAAAACGAAAGAAACAGAACTTCGTCGTGCAAAACTGCGGTGCGCTCAATGACAACCTTCTTGAGTCTGAGCTTTTTGGACACGTGAAGGGTGCGTTTACAAGCGCCATCAAAGACAAAAAAGGTCTATTTGAACTCTCAGACCGAGGCACACTTTTCCTCGACGAAATCGGCGACACCTCGCCCGCCATGCAGGTCAAACTGCTGCGTGTTTTGCAAGAAGGAACATTCATTCCCGTGGGTGGCACCGAGCAGAAAAAAGTCGATGTGCGTATTCTTGCAGCTACAAATAAAAACTTGGAACAAATGGTTCGTGATGGAACTTTCCGAGAAGACCTTTACTACCGACTCAACGTGATCCCCGTGAAAGTTCCACCCTTGCGCGAACGCAAGGAAGACATTCCGCTACTTGTCAATAAATTCCTTGATGACTACGCAATTGCCACCAACGCATCGCGCAAAAAAATGGCTCGCGAATGCCTTGAAAAGCTCGAAGGCCACGACTGGCCCGGGAACGTTCGCGAGCTGCAGAATGAAGTTGAACGCCTGTGCGTGCTCGCTGGCAGTGACACTGAGATTGCGGGAGAGCTGCTCTCAGACCGCGTTCGGGTCAAGAAGGAAGACAAGTTCCCAGGATTGCGTGTTGATGGTAAACTTAAAGATGCTATCGAAGAACTTGAACGCAAGATGATTTACGATTGCCTGATTCGGGAGAACTGGAACAAATCGCGCGCTGCCAAAATACTAGGCATCAGCCGTGCTGGTCTCATCATGAAGTGTGAGAAGTTTGGTCTCGATAAGCATGACGACTATAAAACAGCCGCAGGAGATTGAGATTGGTGGCGCACAGCCAAAATCGAAAAAAGAAAATTGAGGAGTCGAGAGAACTCCTCAATTCTTATTTAGCGAACACAGCTCTCATGCTCTCCACTCCCGTCCGTTTGACGATACTCACGACTTTAGCGCAAGCACCTCGCACGGTTGATGAACTTTGCGAGGTCACTTTTCAGTCGATGGCAAACGTTTCGCAGCATTTGGCAAAGCTCAAAACCGCACGGCTTGTGAGTGTTGAAAAGCGAGGTGTGCAAAGAGTCTACACTCTCGCCTCTCCGGCCGTTCACAAAGTTGTCGTTGCTCTTCAGGAACTTGCGAGATCCATTTCTTCAGAGGTTGAGCAGGCTGAAAACACACTCATTGCGCCCGAACTCAGAGCACAGGCCGATCTTCAAACTATCCTGAATGAAATCGAATCCGACAGAGCCAACCTCATCGATGTACGAACTCCACATGAGCAAGAATCCACACCGGTATCAAATGCTTTGCAAATTCCCGTTGAGACTGATGAAGATTTACAGAAAGTCCTTGCACAAGCTCACAAGAGCAAACCTGTTTATGTGTTTTGCAGGGGGGCTTACTGCGCGACAGCGTCTCGTACGGCAGAATATTTGCGTGAACACGGTATAGACGCATGGTGTCTGCGAGAAACTTCACTCGATTTAAAAAACGCAGAGCAAGCAAAATCAAAGAATTCACAGAGCACCGCAAGAAAGGAATTCAAGTGAAACTCAGCTCAACAGGCAAAGCATTCTCCACACTCATTCTCGGTTGGACAATTCTTACCACAAGCTGCCAGAAGCGCGAATTCAATGTCACATCTAAATCAGAAGAAAAAGTAGAATACTCAGCTGAAGCGAAAAAGTTTTTCACTGAATATGAAAAAAAAGTAAAACCAGGATTCAAGTTTAATTGGGACGAAATCACTGCTGCTCAGGAAAAGCTCGATGAAAAAATAGCATCACTTCCAGCTTCACTCGCAATTGAAGATCAGCCACTCACGAAACTCCCTGAAAACATACCTGTTGAGTTTCGACCAGCCCTACAGGTGTTGCTCGATTCACAACGCGGACAAGGGGTCAGTAAAATCAGGCGCCGCATTGTGCTTGATTCTCTTGTGAATCAAATTGCAAAAATAAAAAATGCCGGACAGGCAAATCGTTGTTCCCTCGACCCCGCCAAGAACGATGTACAAGCAGAAGTCATGAATGATCTCCTCAAAGAGTTTGTGCTCTATGTTTACAAAAAAACGCCTGAGCCTCTGCCCGACGCATTCCTCACCGCAGTACCTTTTTATGGACACCTTGTTGAAAAAGAAACGCCATTCCTCGATGTAGCGTTTGCTCCCGGTGGAAGCATGGCCCACAAAGCAGCTCACAGTGTCAACGTCCACGTCATGGACTTTTTCGATATTTGGCTTGCCTGCTCGGAAAAAGGAAGCCCCTGCGCGGCTGTCAACTTAAAGAAACTCACGGTGTACATCGGCCTGCAGGGAATTGTTGAAGCTATGCCCCAGCTCAAAAAGAATATCGAAAATCTTAAAAAAGAGTTACGCGGAAATTTGAGTAATGTTGAGGCAAGCACAAAACGTAATGAACTCGAAGCGTCGGAAGCCGACCTCGCAAGAGCCAATAAAATGCTCAGTGCCAACAGAATCTCTGCGCTCAACTGGAGCCAAACTGAGTTTCAAAATGGAACTGCGCTGTGGGACGTGTTTTTTGATTTTCAAAACCTCTCCGACGAAGCATTCAAAGACTATTTAAAAATCAGAGCTGAACGAAAGCTTAAGCAAGATGAGTATTTGGCCCTCTCTTTCAGAACAGTGAGCAACCCATTTTATATGGGCAAGCCGGAGGTTCTCAAAGCATTGTTTCCATGCTCAGGTTGGAATTGATTCACCGAGGAGAGGTTTGCAATGAAACGATTTTTAGTTGGAGCAACGCTATTTTCTCTGGTTGGCTGCCAGCTCATTTCAGGCAAAAGTGTTTTAAAAGGTTCCAACAAAGACACTGAGGCTAAGGCGCTTGCTGATACCATTGCACTAGGACTGAGCTACCCTTATGAGCGCGAAGCTGGCTCTTATCTTTTCGTCAACGGTGAATCTTATTTGTTTGAGCACATCGGCACAGATCCGCTGGTCGATGGCACATTGAAGGTTGAAGGCAAAACCATTCAGGTAGATTCTTTCCTGAAAGAGCTGAGCAAAAAGAACAACGTTCCTCTGCCCGATGGCATGGACAAACGCACGCCCATTATTGCTTATGGCTCAAACGCAGCGGTCAGTGCGTTGAAACGCAAATTCATGACTGAAAAGTTTGCGAGGGGATGGTCAATCATTCCAGTGCTCAAGGGGAGTCTCAAAGATTTTGAAATTGTCCATGCGGCGCACTTTGTTCCAGTCAACGGTAGTTTTCCTGCAGGAATCGCTTATCAAAGCGGAGCAGAGTCAGAGGTCTGGATGACCTATCTCGACGCTCAGGAAATGGAACGCATGCATGCATCCGAGGGCATCGACAAAGACTCTCCCGAGTCGTGGTACTCCTATGGACGGCTCGACAACATCAAAATCCAGATCCCCGGTTGGAAACAGCTCACATCGGCATTTGTCTATGTCGACAACTACGGCTCACTGCTTGTAAACAACAAGCGCGCGCCATTAAGTAAAGTTCCCAGTGCACCGGTGTCACCTCAGGTGTCTATGGAGCAGGCATTGGAGTCAGCCGAAGGAATCTTCACAAAAAGCGAGATCTCATCCGAAACAGCCGCCACCTGCAAAAGCTGGAAGGGAATTGAAAAAAGATTGTGTGAGAATATCGCCGACCCGTGCCTGCGCGATGAACGAACTGATGCGCTTATTGCCGAAAAGCGAATCGAGAAGTGGCAATTACCCACAAGTAGCGGACCCACCTACGAGCGTCTTGCGGGAGCGGAGAAAGCTGGTCATCCCAAAGCTTTTCCCGACTCCATGCGCTGCGCCAAAGCCGGAAAATAAACTCAAGTTACGCACGGCCTCTCATCATGCCTTGCCAGTACATCACAGGCAGCACATGACGCTTGAGCTG
The DNA here is from genome assembly GCA_041164285.1 of Pseudomonadota bacterium. Lineage (GTDB taxonomy): Bacteria > Bdellovibrionota_B > Oligoflexia > Silvanigrellales > Silvanigrellaceae > RFOM01. The sequence goes on along the minus strand of JBEAPS010000290.1, from coordinate 1,985 downwards.
ATACATGGACCAGCGCTCCTTTGACTGATCAAAGGGAAATGTTTCACACGGCTTAGAGTCGTAGTCGAACTCGGCCAAAATGAGTTTTCCGTAACCTGTGACAATAGGGCACGATGTATAGCCATCGTATTTTGCAATCAGTGGTGCACCCTTGAGATATGAGCACAAGTTTTCAACCAACGCAGGTGCTTGTTTACGAATCGCAGCACCGGTGCGCGATGTGGGCAGCGATGATGCGTCGCCCAGAGCAAACACATTTTTAAACTTATTGTGCTGAAGTGAATGCTTATCGACATCAATCCAGCCAGCCTGATTCGCGAGTTCACTTTCTTTTATAAAGTTAGGCGCACTCATGGGTGGTGTCACATGAAGAAAGTCAAACGATTCTTCGTGCTCTTGGTTTGTGGCCATATCTTTGAACACTGCAACTTTGCGTGCCCCATCTACTGCAATCAGATTCCTTTTAAAATGAGTTCGAATACCTCGACGCGCGATCAAGTCATCGAGAGCTTCCTTGTACTTTGGCACAGCAAAAATACTGTCCGCAGCCGACATGAATTCAACCGATGATTTTTCGCGCAATCCCTGACGACGCAGATAGTCGTCCATCAAGTACATTATTTTTTGAGGTGCTCCACCGCATTTAATAGGCGTTGCTGGGAAGGTAAAAAGAGCCCTGCCTCCAGAAAACGACTGGAAAGATTCCCAAGTTTTCTCGACAACATCTTCTGAATAATTCGAAACCACATTGTTTTTACCGAGAGTTTCACGCAAACCTTCTATGCCGTCCCAGTTGACCTGAATTCCAGGGCTCAACACCAGCGCATCGTAGCTGAACTGGCCCGATTCTGCCGTAAGCGTGTTGTCATTGGGCTGAAAGCTCAACACCTTTTCACGAACCCAAGTGACACCCGCAGGTATGAACTCTTCCGTCGAGCGTCGACTCTCAGCAAGCGAGCAAATGCCAGCGCCAACGAGTGTCCAGAGAGGTTGATAATAGTGCGCCATGCTTGGCTCAAACAGAGCTATGCTTCCAGCAGGAAACCGCTTGGCGAGCCTTGATGCTACGGCAATTCCACCTGTACCACCGCCCACAATGATCACCTTAAACTTCTGTTCTTCCTTCATGCTCCACCTCCGCTTCATCCCAATCGCACATTCGGTTCTGCTGAGCTTATTACTTCGACGCATTCAGTTTTCGGCGCTCATACAGCGCAAATCCATAAAATCCCACGAGCATTGAAACTGTAAAAATGATGACCGAAGGATTGAGGCTCACAAGCGACACAATCGCAGGCCCCGGACAGAATCCAGCCATTCCCCAACCAACGCCAAACAGTATGGCGCCCAGTTTTGCTTGTGCAGGAAAGTCGAAACCGGGACGCGGCAAGTTCGACCAGTTTTGATCGAGAACTGGTTTTTGCATGCGCATCGAAATTTGATTGGCAATGGCATACACAGCAATTGCACCTACCATCACCATAGCCAACGCAGGTTTCCATTCACCTAATATATCCAAAAATCCACGCACATTTGCAGGATTCAACATTCCTGAAACACCAAGGCCAACAGCAAAGAGAACTCCTGCCACGAGTGCGACAATTGAACGGCTCATTCCCTGACTCATTGCGCGACTCCTCCGAAATAACTGAGAACTGCATTAGCGGCAGCAACAAACACCATGCCAGCAGCGATGAACAACATGGTGGCCACAACACTACGTCCTGAAAAGCGTGCAATGCCACAAATACCGTGTCCGCTCGTGCAACCCCAGCCGAGTCGAGTTCCTACGCCCACCAAAATACCTGCTATTCCCAGCACCAGTGGGTTCGAAGTCACCATGCTGGCATCAGTGAACACCGAGCTAAACTTGGCCAAAAGAAGCCCACCTATCAGCATGCCCGCCATAAAAAGCCCACGCCAACCAAATTCTCCTTTTTGAACCGTGCGCGCCGCAGGAGTAAAAAGCATGTTGATAAACGTAC
>JBEAPS010000289.1:0-3669 GCA_041164285.1 Pseudomonadota bacterium | reverse complement strand
GTCTTGAGCTGGAGCCGAGAGTCCCGTCGGAGGCAAATGTCTCTCAGGGTTGTCAGAAGAGAGTGGTTCGGAATCACCATCTGGGGAGGGGGTGTTTGGCTCTGAAACAACCTTGGGGCGTTTTAGCAGGACACCGTTCTCAATGAGCCACACCGTGGGGTCTGGGCAATCTGTGAGCCTCAAAGTCATTTGAGTTCCAGCTTGAACGTGTCCATATCGAGTCGAGCTAAATTTTTCCGGCTGCCACCCGACCATTTTGGCAACAGCTCCGTGCCGTCCATACAGTGGCGATACATTAGGTGAATACAGAACTTCTGAAAGGGAGTCACCTTTTTCAAAGGTGTATTGCACGGTGTCCGGGCAGTGTTTCACATCGTCAGCAATTGCACGTGAATCTGAAGAAATAGCTATAAGAGACCAAACAATGGGAGTGACGTAAACATTCGACGGTCTCGAAGTCGTCATGTGTGAGTCTCGGTAGAAAATTATAAATTCGATGCTGAGTACACATCAAAAATGACACAAGCGTGCGTTCCTTGAAACAGAAAGTCATAATTTTATTTTGGCACAATGGGCGCTGATACAACCCCAGATGGTGTGCCAGGCTACAGCGGATGACATCCGACTCATGACTGTCTTGAAGCTCGGTCATCTTTCGCACGTCATCAGTCTTGCTTGCGATGAAAATGTGCCGTTAACGATCGACTTAGGCCCATCTTGGGTTCGTGATGCTTATGAGTTCGAATTCTCCCTCCCTGTTCAAGGAAAAGCTCAAGCGAAGCTAAGCATCTGTATTAACCAGTGAAAACAAAAGACAGTCACTTTCCCTGGCCATGAACCGATAAGACGATAGGGAGGAGGTGTAATGCGAAATCTATTGTGGCCACTCAGCGCGTTACTCCTCTTGTCCGTGGGTTGCTCAGATAACGAAATGACGGGCGGATTTGCGTCGGGAGCTCGTGCGAAAAAGCGAGCTTTGTCGGAAGGTGTTTCCGCTAAATCAACAGAAGATGCCAATGGCGAAGGGGCTGTGCTTGGCACACAGGAGTCATTCCTGACTTCAGGCAGCGCGGGTAAAGTTGACGTCGTGTGGTATGTTGATCAGTCTGGTTCAATGAATGGCGAAACCGCGAACGTTCAAAGAAACTTTGCAACGTTTATGAACGAAGTCAGCACTCTTGCCGACACACGCGTTGCACTTGTGGCAGCGAGCTCAGGCTCCAATTCAATTTCGATTGTGCCGGTGGAAAACAAAGCCGTACAAGTCAATCAAAGGGTGTCAAGTCGAGACGCACTGACCATCGCGATCAACACCTTTGTTCGAGTCGGAGGCACTCTTCCCTTTGGCGTGAATCCATACAACGGAAGCTTAAGTTCTCTAGCCAGCTTTTTCCGAGCCGATGTTCCAGCTGTGGTTGTCGTCGTAACTGACGACGATGCAAATGGAGTCACAAGCGCTAATTTCGAGGAGCTTGCGAAGTCAACACTTGGAAAAATTCCGAAGCTCTTTGCATTCCGCGCCACGAATGATTCAGCCTTTAAATCCGAGCCTGGGTGTCAAGTTGCCAGACAAGGCGTTTCATATGAAGTGTTGGCTAACAATACCGGCGGAGAGGTGTTCGACATCTGCGAGCCGGATTGGAGCAACAACTTTGAGAAGCTCAAACAGGGGATCGCAAAAGCTGCACAAAACTCGTTCCCCCTCAAAAAAATACCAAGCAAGCTGACAGAGGTGAAAGTGAACGGGGCTGTGCTCGCCCCCAGTGCCTATTCCATCTCAGGAAATCTGGTCTCTGTGAAACCCGAGGCACTGCCGGTGAGCGGCGAAGTCAAGATCGACGTGACGTACCAATGAAGCGCCTGCCGGCAGGAAGTGAACCCAACCTGAAAGAAAATCACACAAGGCACTTTAATAAAATTGCCTTGATTGAATGAAGCCTGTTCTCGGCCTGTTCGAACACAAGACTTCGATTCGATTCAAACACATCCTCACTCACTTCCATGCCTTTATTCGCAGGGAGACAGTGCAGAAACACGGATGCGCTGTTTCCGGTTTTCTCGAGAAGCCCCGCGTTGACCTGATAAGGAGCAAGCATCCGGATACGGGCACTGACGTCGACTTTCGATTCATAGCCCATCGACACCCAAACGTCAGTGTAGAGTGCATGCGCCCCACTCACCGCCACATGCGGATTTGAGCACAACGAAACACTCCCACCCGATTGCAAGCAACGCTTACGGGCCAACTCAACAAGACGCGCTTCGGGCCAAAGTGACTCCGGAGCAGCGACAACAAAATGGATCCCCACAAGCGCAGACGCTAGCATCAGGGAGTTGGCAACATTGTTGGCAGCATCTCCCAAATAAACGAGTTTCAGACCGGTCAATGACCCAAAACGCTCCTCCAATGTCATCAGGTCTGCGATCGCCTGCGTGGGGTGCTCGTCGTCAGTTAGGGCATTGATCACGGGCCGCCCTGACATGCGCGCCAGCGCTTCAACTTTGTTTTGTTCAAAGCCACGATAAACAAGTCCATCATAAAAACGACCAAGCACACGGGCTGTATCGGCCCAGGATTCTTTCTCACCGGTGTGGATGTCCTGCACCGACAAAAAATCAGCGTGAGCACCTTCGTCATGCAAAGCCACTGAAAATGCACTCCGTGTCCGAGTGCTCAGTTTTTCAAAGATGAGTCCAACATTTCGGTGTGCCAAGCGCTGCGGAAAAACTCGACGTGACTTCTCATCTTTTACGACACGTGAAAGCTTCAATAAACCCACAAGCTCTTCTGGCGTCGTGTCGGCCAAACTGAGAAATGACTTTGTCAAACCTGAATCCGTTTTCATAGACACCTCACTTTTTATCGTTTGAGTGGTGAGACAATTGCATCTGGTTCAACTGCAAACAGCGCTCGCCCCCACGCTTCAAACAGCTGTTCCGATAAGATAAATGGCGTTTTCTGAGACACTGACATCGAATGCAATTTGCAAATCAGAGGCTTCAATTCTGTTGATTGCCGATCACACAGCACCAAAGTGCAAGCAGCCGACTCACTCGGATCAACCTGTCCCAATCCGCATTCTCCAGCCAAAGCCTTGGGGCCTTCCCCCGCCTGATAAACATCAAAGCACCCTTCATCACTTGCCAAAACATCGCCTCCAACAGCAGCAACAACCAACGTCGGTCGCAAACCCAACTCACTTTGCAAAACCCGACACAGCTCAGCAACAGAGTCTTTCAACTTTCGATCGGTCAATATCAAAATCCGACCAGCTCGCTTCAATAAAAAGCCGGCAGCAAGAAAACTTTTTGCAAGCGCTGCCGGAAATGAATCTGCCACACTCATCACCTCGCCAATCGAACGCATTTCAGGGCCCTGTCGCGGCACTGAATCGAGAAATTTTGCAAATGGAAAAACAGGAAACTTCACAGCGACCTGCTCCGTCTTGCAGGCATTCCCGAGCAGACAGAGGGACTCAAGGTTTTGCCCCAAGGCCAGCAGTGTTCCGGCGTGCGCCAACGAAACTCCATTGGCTTTCGAAACGAAAGGCACACTGCGCGAACTGCGTGGATTCACCTCAAGAACGTAAATTTTCTCCATGTACAAGGCCAGCTGAATATTCAACAATCCCCGCACGCCCATCTGAAGCGCAATCGTCTCACAGACAC
>JBEAPS010000288.1:0-3149 GCA_041164285.1 Pseudomonadota bacterium | reverse complement strand
CGACACACTCTCTGAATTGAAACGTCAAATTGATGCAAAAATCGTTACAGCTGGGTTGCAGGAACAGGTGGGAACAGAGCTAGGGCTCAGTGGTCTGATGGTTGAATTTACTAGTGGTGTTTTATTTGAGCAGGGGCGGGATGTTTTAAGTGATGAATCTCTCGAGGAAGCTTTGCCGATTTTAGAAATTCTCCAAGCAACTGACAGGAAATATATGCTCAGCTTTGAGGGGCATACTGACGATGTTGGTTCAGATGCGGGGAACTGGGTTTTGTCGAGTGCTCGTGGTGTTGCTCTTCTGAACAACATGAGGGAGCTCGGAGTTCCTGCGGATCGGATGAGTGTAGCCGGATTCGGATCAACTCGTCCAAAGGTTCAAGTGCAAGGGAAAGATGGTAGCGAGTTGGAAGCGGCTCGTGCCGCAAACAGAAGGGTGGTCATTCGGGTGTATCAATGAGCAGGATATTCAGTTTGCACAGGCAACGGAATAACGACTTGTCTACCTCTCAGGTAAACGAGCGAAGTTTTGTTGCTACGGTGTCGCTGATGATAATCCTGGTGTTTTCCTTGATTGACTCATCTCGCGGAAGTGCTTTTCAGTCGACTGATCTTGAAAAATCAAAATTTGAGGAACAATGGGCTCAACTCATTCAAAGTAAAATACACAAAGATTTGAGTCGATATTGTCCAGATGGATGCGCGTTGCTGGAGGTTGAGGTAGAGAGCCGAGAAGTCTTTGATACTTCCCGAGCTAATTTGGGTTTTGACTCCGTTGATGCGACTCCCCGCCGATTTGAAGCTCAGCGGGCGGAAATAGAAATTCTTGTCGACAATCGCATTGGTGAGACGAATATTGAGAGGCTCAATGACGTTTTGGATAAAGCAAGTCGCAGTTATGGAATTCCAATTGATTTGGAGTTGACCCGAACGACCTTTCCCGATTCTCCCCAGGTAGTCCGCTCAGAGGCGGAAGCGAAAAGTCTTGCACTAGGAAGAGTGAGAGCAGAGATAGAACAGATTATATCTGGATTTTGCCCTGATGATTGTCGTCTCAGCTCTGTTCAAGTGTCGACTTCACGAATTGCTGTTGAAGAGAGTCAGTCTCAGGCATCGCACAGAATCGTTGTGGTGCCGGATAGCAAGTGGGCTCTTCTTATTCAGGGTAGCTCAGTAAATTTAAGTCTAGACGAGCGTATGAGTGCAGCTCGAAGGAGTCAGATTGAGTCCGTCTTGCGAGATACACTCTCTAGCTTTGGCAGTGCAAATCTAATTGTAAAATCCGTTCAATTGCCAAGAAGTGCTCGTTTGATTGAAAAGGATGACAATGACTTACGTGCTGATCCTTGGGGTATCGATAAGCTCGGACGCGCTTTAAAAGTTTTTCGGGAGTTTGCAAATACCAAAGAGATAATTAAGGAGCGAGAGATCTCGAGCCGTGAAGCTATGCTCGAAAAGAGCTCAGCAACGAAAGAGCGCGTGGATCAGGCTCGTGAAACGTCGACATCGCTAGAGAGTCAAAGCGAAAGTCTCACAAAACAGGATAGCGATTCTGTAGACTTTTGGACTCAAGAACGAGTTTTTCTTCTCGGCGGCGTATTGTGCGTTGTTTTAATTGTTTTAGCGCTGGGCCTCCGATTTGTGCTCACTGGAAAGCAAGTTCAGCATCTCATTTCAGAGGGCCGTGGCTTGCATGCAAGGGATTCAAATTCATTTGATGAACTCGATGAAAAGTTTCCGATAGACACCCCGACAGCTGCGAGCCCTGTCGCTTTTGTAGACCAGAGCTCTGGTCATATGGTTCGCTCGTCTCAGCCGTTCCCCGTGGCGACTATGGTGTCGCAGAGTCACGGAGCCGATGTTGCAACGCGATTGAATATTCAATCGATTCGAGATGAGCTGACGCAGTATTTTATCGGTCAACAAAAGATATCTCGCGAGGTCTTTTCTAGGATTCTGCGCGAAGATGGCGTTGAGTTTGCTGCAAAGTGCGTATCTGTTTTGGGTGAAGTTGTTGTATTTGACCTTGCGGCAGATCATGAACTTAAGAAGGAGGTTGCACTCCTTGCAGAATACATTCACGTGAGCCCGCCCTTTGTCGACGATGTCGAGCAACTTGAAGTTCTGAGAAGTCTAAAGTTGAAGCTAACAGCCGGAAAAATAAGACAGCTCACGCAGCGGACTCAAGACTCCTTTGATTTCTTGCGCCCTCACTCTGCACGAGTGATTTTCGATTTGATTGCCGATGAATCGGCTCGGTCGCAAGCCGTCGTGTTGACACAGCTCAGTACTGAAAAACGTCGCTCGGTTTTTGAGCTGTTTCATGGTCAAGGCAAGAGTGACTTGCTGAGAGCTCTTGGGGTAAATGAATCATTGTCTCGTGACTACATTCAGAATGTGGCTGACGTTTTGAAAAGAAAGCTTCAGACAACGAACCTCGCTGACAGTGGAGTTCTTGGTGGTGCTGATGTGATCATTGATCTCATGGAGCAGTCAGATAGAAACACGCAAGCAATAATGCTGAGTGAGCTTGATGCTCATGATATTGAGCTCGCCCGTCAGGTGCGCTCTCGACTTGTGAGCATTGAGACACTCGGATACCTCAGCGACGGTTTGCTGCTTGAGGTGTTTTTATCTATGGAGCCGCAGCAAATGGTTTTATTCCTTGCGGGTGTTCGTGAGCATATCCGAAACATGATTTTGCAAAAAGCGCCCGATGACATTGCCTCTGATTGGAATGCGAGTGCTGCGAGCCTGAAGGGAATTGACCCTGAAAACTTTAGACTCGCAGAGATGCAGGTGCTTGGAAAAATGAGAACATTTGTTTCCAGTGGAATGCTTAATCTCAATGATATTAACGATATAATGTATCCACGTTTGGAAGGCACAGCCGCTGCCCATGCAGAGGAACTGAGGCCCACGCGCTTTAAGATCTCAAGTCCAGTTGTGGCCTAGCCGAATCAATGGGACTTGGTGGTAGCTGCCGCCGTTGTGCAGGGTTGGAGGCTCGGATCGATGGTTTTGCGTTCTTTGAAACGTCCGGTGTCAGTTGTAGTCTTGGCTGCATTTGCTTCGGTGTCGTTGAATTCTGGCTGCATCAAGCAGAAAAACGCAAGCAGGTCATACGGAATTGAAGATAGGGATAGTCTCGA
>JBEAPS010000287.1:0-10855 GCA_041164285.1 Pseudomonadota bacterium | reverse complement strand
TTGCTAGCAATACCAGCCCCGAGTGCAAGCTTCGTGCGAAACTCGCGCTCGAAGGCTACCTTTTCCCTTTCAAATTCGAAGACTTCAAGCTCTAGCTCAGACTTACCGATCCCAAGCAATTGCAAAACTGCTCCACCTGAGCCCAAATACTGATACACAACCCCGCTGACTTTAGCGCGACGGCTCCGATCGAGGCACGACAAAACCCTAAGAATTGAAGCACATTTGGAAAAAATCGAAACCTCGCCTTTCTCAAGGATATCAAGTTCATCGTCCTCCTGCTTTGGAAAACGTTTTCGGTGGTAACGGACTAATAGTCCAATCACCTCAAGCTCCTTTTGGGTGAAACCAAGCATATTGCTATGCCTAATTAAGTAGAAACCATGCTTATGGAATGCACCCATATTCAAAAACTTTCCGCACTCATGGAGATAAGCCGCAAATCCAAGTAAATCGCGCCAACGGACAACAGAATCAGAGAGAAATCCAACTTGATCACACAGCGACAGCGTCAAATCCCGAATACGGGATGCGTGAACCTCGTCAATAAAAAGCTTCTCACCAAATGAAACAACACTTCGCCAGCGAACATCATTCCAACAGTCAGCACCATTCGAATGCTCACGCGCAATCGAATCTATCAATATCCCCTCACGAAGAGCGGTGGTCGATAGAGTATACGATTTAATGTCCAAAAAGTCAGCCACACGCTTCAACACCAACGCGCCAGGCACAATCACATCAGCTCGCTTGACATCGAGTTGCGGCAACATCTTTCTTTCTTGCAGAGAACGGTTGTGAAACAGTACCGATGCGACTTCAACCAATTCAGTGCGCAGCATTTTCATGCCGTGATAGCTTTTCGGGGCGTCAGCACCGTGCATTGCCAGAGACATAGCCTTAAGTGCTTTTATTGTCCCAGAAGAAGCAACCGCGTCATCAAACGTAAAGCGACGCAATTCACTGCAAACTGGCTCGAGTCTGCTATCAACATAATTCCGAAGATCGCGGAGATCGTCATCAGTAAAAGGATCGCGAGACAAAAACTTCTTGGTTAGTCGCACAGCCCCAAGCTTAATCGAAGTTGAAAACTCAATCTCACCATCCACACACACTGCGAACTCAACTGAACCACCACCCACATCAACAATCAGACTCGTCCCACGACTCAGAGACAATCCACTCATAACACCGACTGCAACAAGTCGCGCTTCCTCAAGGCCAGAGACGATCTCCACTGCTAGACCACCGCGCTCACTCAATCTACTCGAGAATTCAACTCCGTTCCTAGCTTCCCTAAGCGTGTGTGTCGCAATACAGCGCACACGAGCATCATATTTAGAAGCAATTGATTTCATCTTTTTCAAAACAACTGTCATTTTTGCGAGCGCATTTGAATCGAGCAGCAGTCGGTCATCCATATCAGCAGCAAGTCTTGTTTGTTCCTTATAGCTCTCAATAATTTGAAAATTACCAGCAGAACAAACCTTTGCCACCACGAGGTGGGTGCTATTTGAACCGACATCAATAGCTGCAATAAAATTATCTTTTCTTTGCGAAACGGAAGAATTCACGAAACAATTCACCTCACTCGCCGAAGCGGAAGTGCTGTGGGCTCAATCTCACGAGCCGAAGCAGAATCTAGATGCCGTATAGAGTCTCGCACTCGAGTGGGGAGAGTTCTCTCATCTTTAGCAAGATCCAACAAGCGTTCCTGCGAGCGCCAAGCTTTTGCGCGCACATTCTTTATTGAAGAATAACTTCCATCACTCTGCATAACATGCGCCTTGACGTTATCCTTCAATGAACAAGTCAATATCTCAATTATTTTTACCCTTAGCTTCTCGCATACAATTGGCCAGACAACCTCAATACGCCTGTCCATATTTCTAGGCATAAAATCGCAACTCCCTACAAAGACTTTGGCAGACCCAGCGTTTCTAAAATAGAAAATACGAGAGTGCTCTAAAAACCGATCAATGATAGAAACTACGCGCACGTTGTCTGATATTCCGGCGATTCCCGGACGAAGAACACAGACCCCTCGAACAATTAAGTCGAATTTCACGCCAACTCTGCTCGCTGCATAAATAACCTGGATGAGTTTGTGATCTGTGAGCGAGTTCATTTTCAAAACCACATGACCATTGCCAGTCTCAGAGTGTATCCGAGACTCCTCTTGAATGAGAGATATAAAAAACTCACGGAGGCCAAAGGGGGCTATGCGAATAGCCTCAAATGATGGTCCACTAAAGAACTTAGCAAGCTTTGTCTCAGAGGCACCGAGATTAAATCCAGTCAGCAGATTAAATAGCTTAGCTAAATCGTTTGTTAAATTTTCATCAGCCGTCAAGATTCCCAAATCAGTATACGTTCTCGCAGTCGCGTTGTTATAGTTTCCAGTTGATAGGTGTGCGTAGCGTTGAAGGTGATTTCCCTCCTTCCTAATCACAAGCGCACACTTAGCATGAGTCTTAAGCCCCACAAATCCGAACACTACGTGCGCACCTGCTCTCTCAAGACGCCTTGCCCACGCAATATTGTTTCTCTCATCAAACCGTGCCTTTAGCTCAACTACCGCCGTCACCTGCTTTCCTTTTTCAGCGGCACGTACCAAAGCTTCAATAATTGGCGAGTCACCGCCAATTCTATAAAGAGTTTGCTTGATCGCCAAAACATTTGGATCTTCAGCGGCCACTTTCAAAAATTCTAGAACACTCGAAAAACTCTCGTAAGGATGATGAAGTAAAACATCGCGCTCACGAATCACGTCGAAAATCTCTCGATCATCGTTAAGTCTGAAATTAATTCTTGGCTTAAACGGAGCATCGCGGTGACCAGGAGCCATCTCAATTTTAGAGAAGAACTGCAAGTCCCTGAGATTTAGTATTCCAGGAATGTCATAAAGATCACTGGGATCAAGCTCAAGTTGACTGCGCAGATGTGCCCGAAGAGACTCGGGCATTTCTCTCTCTACTTCCAGCCTAACAACAAAGCGCTGAGCACGATCTTTCAGCTCTAACTCAATCGATTTCATGAGGTCTTTCACTTCACCCTCAAGCAGCTGATAGTCTAGATTACGGGTGACCCGAAACGTATATGCGTCCTCAATTTCGTTCCATGGAAACAATTTATTAAGGTGTCGTTTTATGAGGTCTTCAATGACTACGAACTTATGCACACGACTTTTTGACTGAACCGTAACAAAACGAGTGAGTTTAGCAGGGACCTCAACAAATGCCATCAAAGGCTCACCATTATCCCCCCGCTCTTTAAACCGAACAGCCAGGTATGTTGATAAATTTGCCAGATAGGGAAACGGATGAGCTTGGTCCACTGCAAGAGGGGTTAATATTGGAAAAATTTGATTCTCGAAAAACTCATCTAAGTGAGTTGTCTCAGTCTGGTTGAGCTGGTGTGGTCGCGCCAGCGAAACACCCTCGAGCGCAAGAAGTGGCAACAAGCTTCCTTGAAAGGTTGCGTAGGCACGCTTGAGTTGTCGACGAATCAGCAATGAAACCTCGTCGAGAGTCTCTTCTGGATCGGCTTCTCCAGCGCTGTATCCCGAAGGTGAAAGAGCCTCGTTTTGACTGTCGAGAATTCTATACAAACTCGACAATCTTACCATAAAAAATTCATCAAGATTTGAGCTGAATATGGATAGAAACTTCATACGCTCTAGAAGAGGGGTGTCACGGCTCTCCGCTTCCTTCAAGACACGATCATTAAACGATAGCCAAGCAAGCTCTCGGTTGAGAAACAATTCGCTTTCAGTTTGCTGAAGTTTACTGGTTTTGAACTTTAGAATTTCATTGAGTGGTTTCGGCTGCACCGACATCCAACGCTCCCCTGTTTTTGCTTCAAGACACAAAACAAAGTTAACGCGCGGGTGACGTGTAGATAAGAGGGTTTATACCGAGTCAAAAAACAAAGAAGAAAAATTGTTCAAGAAACTTTAATTGCTGGCACATAAGCCTTCAGAACCGCCTCACACTCGTCCGCCTGCCATACCCTCAGTGCGAACCAGGCAAGATTTGCCTTCTTGAATGGTCGCAAGATTCGCCCCACTCGCGAGTCAATTAGTTGAGTCAGGCGCTCAATGTGGGGATTGTGCCCGACGATCCAAATACAAGGAGGTGATGGATAGTTACGAGAACGCACCTCCTGCAAAAGCATTGCCCACGCAGATTCTGCTGAGCCATCCGGAGCAAATGCACTGTCGCGTATCACCGACAAAACTTCACCCTGGAGCGCTCTTTCTAGAGTCTGTTCAGCTCTCATATAGCCGCTTGTAAATACCAGCTGAGGACTCGGCACATTTAATAGGCGCCGCACCTGAGCAATTCCGTTAGCCTGTTTCTCCCCCTTTGAAGTCAATCGTCGTTCACTGTCTGAGCTGAAGTGCAGTGCCTCCACCGCTTCTGCGTGCCTAACGATCACGAGATCAAATTCCAACATCTTTAGACTCCAAAGAAAGAGCGCGCCAGTTGCACATCAATTGCAATTCGAGATTTCAAATCATCAATGCCAGCAAACTTCATTTCAGGTCTGATAAATTTTTTGACCGAAAAGGAAACACTACATCCGTAAATATCACCAGAGAATCCGATAATATGTGTTTCAATCTGCAGCTTGAGACCTTCGGCAAATGTTGGTCTCACACCGCAATTCATGACCCCTATTCTTGGTAGATTCTCACCCGGTAGAAACACTTCCACCGCATAAACACCAAACGGAAGCACAGTCCCAACTCCAGGATCGAGACCGAGATTAGCCGTCGGGAACCCTATTAAGCGGCCCCTTTGATCACCTTTTACAACCACTCCCTCTAGTGTAAATGGTCTTCCCAATAGCCTTTCTACATTCTCAAAATCGTGTTCGAGAATTGCAGTTCGAATTCTGCTAGAAGAAACAGGTTGTCCGTCAATGAGAAATGGCGTTGCTCTTAGAGCTTGAAATCCGTATCTGTGCGCATGAGTCTCAAAGTGAGACCAATCACCTGAGCGGCGTGCACCATAACAAAAGTCGAATCCAAGAACTGCGCACTTGATACTAAATTTTGGCAATAAGTAATCACAGATAAACTGGTCCGCAGAGAGGCGCGAAAACTCTTCCGAAAAATCCTGAACAACAACTGCATCGATCCCATTTTGCAACAACATCTCAACACGACTATTGAGACTTTGCAAAGGTTGCTTGGCTTGTTTCGACGAGAGTAAAACAGAAGGATGTGGATCAAAGGTCAAAACGACTAACGGCAGTCCTCCTGACTGACTCCTGAGAGTCTCAATCACATGCAGGTGGCCAAGATGAACTCCATCGAAATTTCCGATTGTCAGTGCGACGTTACGACGCTGCTGAACGGAATCGATGTCACCGAATATTCTCAGACCTGAGTCACCCATTGCCGGCTACCTGTACCAACGAAAAATCTGCAACGCTGTCGTAAAGGCGTCGCACCCTTAACAATAGAGCGAGGCGATTTTGCTTGACCACAGCGTCTGACGCGTTGACAAGCACGCTATCAAAGAACTTTGCCATCGGGTGCCGCAAATCTGCCAACACCCCAAGATACCGCTCACAATCATTGCGATGCAGTAGTTCATGACAGAGTTTTTCAGACAGAACGAGCTGATCATACAACTCTTTTTCATGTAGCTCTTCCAGAATATCCGGATTTACCTTGGGAAACTCACCACCTGCCAGCAGTTCTTCAGTCAGGGTGCGACAGCGCTTGTATGGAACGATCGCCATCGCAAGTGCGGGTGGCTCATGACCTTCCCGAACAAGTGCCTGACTCGTCGCCTTCACCCAGTCACGCGACGCTGAAACAGTTTGCTGCTGAAGCCGAGCAGTTACCGCCTCAACTGCACCCGGATCAAAATGTGTTCTCCATGCAGCACGCAGGCGAGCAACGGCAAAGGAAAACGCTTTTTCGTGAACATCGGCACTCAATTCCATGTTCGCATTGTGGCAGTTTTCCACAGCCAGCCGAATACCTTCGGCAAGGCTTAAGGAAACAGCCTGCTCTTCTCCGTCGCTGCCCAACAATCTAAGCACAGCTAGGGAAAGTCTTCTCAAGCCAAAGGGATCTTTATTGCCTTTAACGTCAGTCCCATGCCCAAGTAGCACGACGAGGGAGTCTAGTTTGTCGGCAAGGCTGAGAATTCGCCCAATCGGGGAAGCTGGCAGTGGCACATAGGCGGTCGCAGGCTCATAGTGCTCGGCTATTGCTGACGATATAGATGAAGAATTCTCTGCAAATAAGCATTGTTCCTTAACAAGAATTCCTCCCATCAGGCCCTGCATTTCGTCGGGAAATTCCTGAACACAGCCAGATTTAAGATCGGCCTTACAATACATGCCTGCTGTTTCTGCAGCCTCATGAATCGCCTTATCGTTTGGATAAGCAATTTGAGCGAATCGTTTCGACAAAGAAGCAACACGTAAAGATTTATCTTTGAGAGTCCCCATTCCCTGCTGGAATAATTGTGAGGACAATTTCTCAAAAAGATCATGAAGAGGGGTCTTAAGATCCTCGTCAAAATAGAAAGATCCATCGTCTAATCGGCCACTCACAACAACGCCTGTGGCTTCAATCATTCCCTCCAAATTCGCACATGGATAGCCAGCAACTCCAACGTAATAAGGCATGGCTTGATTCGAGCTCGACTCAACAACTGACAGGTAATTCATGTGCTCACGCAAAACGCTTGTAATCAGACGCTCCGGCAATCGCATATACTTTTCGGGAATCTTACCCAAAAAAACCTGCGGGCATTCGGAAAGTCCTGCGACCTTTTCAATGAGGCCATCCAAGCCATCAGGTATTCTGCCACCCACCGATTTTGCCAATGCAGACGATTTTTGCCGAATGAGATCAATTCGAACGGAGCGTTCAGGCTCTACGTCGAGTGACCGAATTCGTTCCACATAGTTTTTCGCGTGATCAAGATGAATTGGTTTAGGATGAAGAATGCGCTGGCCATAGGTAACGTTTGATGAACTCAATCCAAAAGCATCTACTGGGACAATCAAGTCGTCAGCCAACGCACAAATCCATCGCACGGGGCGCACAAAAGCTGAAGGAGCCTCTTCGATGATCCATTTCATCTTTAGGCCACAATCCACTCCCTGACACCACTGGATGAAATCTTGAGCGAGAATTGGAGGAACCTTCCGACCCGACTCCTTTTTTTCTGTGTATAGAAAGACACCGTCTGTTCGCTCTTTCCAACTCAGTTCATCTGGAGTGACTCCAAGTTTTCTCGCAAAACCGAGCGCTGCGGGGGAAAAATCACCCGCGGGCGTCTGCGCAATTCGCTTTGCCGGTCCCCAATATTCGCGAACAACGTCTGGCTCGAGCCGCGGGAGATTTCGACAAACAAGAGCAATGCGACGCGGTGCTATAAGAACCTGATATTCAATTCGGCTCAAAGCAGAGACCATGGCAGACTCTGCGGCGAATCGCTCCTTCATTCCCGAAAGCCATCGCTCAAACTCAAGTTGGAGTTTTTCTTGAGCAGTAGTCTGAAACGCCGGTGGAATTTCTTCAACACCAAGTTCAATACAGAAATCACACACAAGACTTTGTTGATTTTCTGCAGAAGCCTTTGGCTTGTCTGACACTTCTAGGGGTGTCTGAAAAGATTTTGAGACAAATGGGATTCGAGGATCCGAACTCAAACGAGCCATCATTGGAAAGCCGAGTTTTTCGCGCTCAGCTCGATAGGTATTGGCGCACAGCCGCGCACAATCACGTACACGTCCAATATAGCGCTGGCGCTCACTAACCGAAATAGCACCACGCGCATCGAGTAAATTAAACGCGTGTGACGCCTGTAATACATAGTCATAGGCAGGAAGGACTAAATTCTTCTCGCAAAGCTCCCTGACTTTACTTTCACACTGAGTAAAGGTTGAAAACAGGAGATCTGTGTCTGCATTCTTGAAATTGAAATGAGAAAATTCTACTTCATTTTGCTTGAATATATCACCGTATGAAAAATGCTCATTGTAAGGAATATCGAGCGCAGATTTAAGTCCTGTTGCATACATATAAAGCCGCTCAAGACCATACGTAATCTCGCCCGAGATCACATCGAGGTCGATACCGCCCAACTGCTGAAAGTATGTAAATTGTGTAACCTCTTGACCGTTGGCTCGTACTTCCCAACCAAGTCCCCATGCTCCAAGTGTGGGGCCCTTCCAGTCATCTTCAAGCAACGATATGTCGTTTTCGTGCAAGCGGATGCCTATGTGTTCTAGCGACTGCAGAAAGACATCAACAATGTCGGCGGGCGCAGGCTTCAAGAAAACTTGCAATTGATAGTAATGCTGAAAGCGATATGGGCTCTCGCCATAGCGTCCATCAACAGGCCTTCGACATGGCTGTACGTAAACACTCCGCCATGGCTCTGGCCCAAGTCCCTTTAGGAAGGTGTGTGGGTGAAAGGTTCCAGCACCCATCGCGGTGTCATAGGGCTGAGTCCAGAGGCAGCCAAACCGACCCCAATACTCAATCAAACTGAACACAAAGCTTTGAAAGTTCTGCATATATTTTCCTTACAATCGTGCACCACACAGAGGGACACCAATCAACTTTAAGGCACGCGCAGCTGACACAATGAAGATCGAGTCAATCATCCGACACGCAAAAACAAATCAATTAGGCGATACGACATCCCTGCCGATAGCACTTAAAAGAGGAACTGATTCATGCTCCGCACTGCGCTTTGCATTGCCATCACCACAAGTATCGTGCAGCCTATCACATCGCAGGCACATGGCTTTAATGCCAATTTTGTGGATATCGTAAAAACATTCGGTGGGAAATACCGTGTGATTATAAAATACACGCACGTTGAGGTCGGCGAGTACAGAGAAGCACACATCGATTTCAGTGACAGAGAAGAAGCCATCAAGAGTTTCCAAGATCTCGTGCGTGGGGCAGACTTCTTTTTAGGCGACGTTAAAAACAGCATCCACTTCCACAATCCACCAGAACAAACGCAACCCTTCTGAACGAGAAAAAGCCGGACAATTGTCCGGCTTTTTCTCGCAGAGTCACCTGAGCTTTTATCAAAAAACTCAGTTCGCGTCTGGAGTGTTTGGCACATAACGGCTCGTAATACGAGCAGCTTTACCCTTAAGCTTCTTGATGTAATAGATTCTTGACTTGCGGACTTTACCGCGCGCCTTGATGTCTACACGATCAATCAGGGGAGAGTGAGCAAAGAACGTTCTATCAACGCCAATGCCACCAGCAGAAATCTTGCGAACCATAAAGGTGCTGTTCGTTGTGCCCTTACGGTAGCGGATGACAGTTCCTTCAAACGCCTGCAAACGGAACTTGGGAGTGCCGTCTTTGTTGGTGCCTTCAGAAATCTTGACCCAAACTGCAACCGTATCACCGGCACGAAAATCTGGGAGTGCCTTCTTGCGAAGAAACTTGGATTCAAAGAGAGACAAATCTGGATGCTTCATAAAAAATCACCTTACCCACAAGAGAGGAACCTACGGGGATTTCCCGGTATCTCAGTGAGAGAAAATGGTCGGGGCGACAGGATTTGAACCTGCGACCTCTTGCACCCCAAGCAAGTGCGCTAGCCAAGCTGCGCTACGCCCCGACAAGTACAAAATGAAAAACACACACAAAATTAATGCGCGAGAGCAGCTTTCACTTTCTCAACAACTGCAACAAAAGCAGCGTCATCGTGAATCGCCAGCTCAGACAACTGCTTGCGGTTCAGGCCGAGCTGAGCTTTCTTCACGCCATTCATGAACTTGCTGTAAGGCAAGCCGTGAGCACGAGAAGCAGCGTTCAAACGAGCGATCCACAGTGAGCGGAATTCGCGCTTCTTAACCTTACGATCGCGGTATGCGTATTGAAGACCTTTGCGAACGATCTTGACTGCAACGCGATAGGTTTTTGAACGTGAGCCACGGTAACCTTTCGCAAGCTTCAAAATTTTCTTGTGACGACGACGGAGTTTAAAACCACGTTTGGCGCGAGCCATACTTTCCTTCCTTTCCTCGATAACCGGAGCTCTCACATGAGAGACTTACTGTCCGGGATACCGGTTGTGACACCTTAGAGACCGCTGTTAGGCAAACAACGCTTAACAAGCAACATATTTTCTGCACGCATGATCTTCGCCTTCTTCAGACGGTTCTTGCGCGAACGCGACTTCTGACCTGTGAGGTGTTGCTTACCTTGGTGAGGAACTTTCACCTTGCCAGAACCAGTAACCTTATAGCGCTTTGCAGCTGCGCGCTTGGTTTTAATTTTCTTGCTGGACGGTGCTCTTTTGCCACCGGCAGCACGGATCTTAAGAGTCCGTTTTTTTGGCTTTGCCATATGCTTGCCCTTTGCTTGACATAACATGGTTGAACAGAACGGCTCTTATAGCATGCAATTCAAAGGTTGCAAGATTTTTGCAAGGGTGATTTGACATAAAAAAAGGGCTCACGAAGAGCCCTTAAATCACTGCAAAAACGCAGTCTATTTTTCTCTTCCAGCGAAAGAAAGAGATGGTGAGCCCGCCCGGACTCGAACCGGGGACCAAAAGATTAAAAGTCTTTTGCTCTACCAACTGAGCTACGAGCCCCACCAGAACGCCGTTGTTAATAGAGCCTAGCGCTGCTGTCAACAGATCTTTAATCAAAAAATGAAATTATAAATCTCGGCGAAAAAGCAAAATATTCAGAAATAGAACTCACTCCAAATCGGTGGTGAGCCTGAGTTGAGCAGAGCCATTACCCGGGGTGCTCATAATCTCTGTATAATCCCTTTTAAGAATCCCCTTTTCCGAGGCTGTGAGATCGGCAAAATAAACTGCGTTTCGCTCTTTCA
>JBEAPS010000286.1:0-7169 GCA_041164285.1 Pseudomonadota bacterium | reverse complement strand
ATCAACCCCAAGGAAAAAGCACAGCCACTTCATTCAACAACAATTATGGAACTCAAGGAAAAGAGGCAGGCCAGAATGAGTGCAACCTCATCTGACAAGGACAAATGATTAGCGGAAGCGTTTAAAAATGACTATGCTGACATCGTCCTTTGGGTCGAACATGCCTCTACGAATCTGTTCTTTATTGGCGGCTTCGTGCAGTCTCTTTGCTGAAATTCGAATATCACTATTCATCTCTTCAAAATACCTTCTTAGAAGCCTGCGATGTCGATTAAGCATTGTGCCATCTGAGTATATAATTAGACTATCGCCCTTTTCGATCTGTTTTTGTGTGACCTTAATTTGAATATCACGCTGGAATCCCAGTGGGTCATTGATAACCTCAGGCAATAATGGGCTCCACTGTTTTTCTCCATACTTGTGCCAAACAGGAAAAGTGTGACCACAATTAACGGCGTAAACTTTTCCTTCATAAAAATCGAATGTGAGAGCCAAAAGTGTTGTCGAATGCCGTCCGTTTCCATGTTCAAACAAAATTGAATTCAACTTAGTCGTATAATCTGCTCCGAAATTTACTGAATCAAAAATCGAATTTCTCTCCATCCGGAGTGAGGTCAAGATTGTTTTGCAGCAAGACACGACAATGGCTGCTTGAACGCCATGCCCGGTAATGTCACACATAACAAAGTGTCCAAACCTTCCGGACGCAGAGCTTTCAAAAAAATACCAATCACCACTTAAGTCAGTTGCGCTCTTGTGGAATTCACTCACCCAATAATTGGGCCATTCAGGAGCTTTCTCTGGTACCAACGCTTGTGCAATTTTTGCAGCCTCAGCCATTTCACTCGAAAGTCGTAATTCCTCCTTTCCAAGGCGCTCATTTTCGTTTTCTAGTTGAAATAGAAGTGAGGTCATTTTTCTTTCACCATAACTCCGAACAGAAAGAATGCTGACACCACTCAAGAGAAAAATAGCTCCAGCTACGACCCAAGGAGTTTCTTGAGATTGATAAATGAACTGCAATAAACCACTGAGAGTAATCAAAGTTGCAATAGAAAATAGGGAAACCCAGCTCACCATTCCCCGAAGACGCTGAAGTGCTACTGCGAGTAAAACCAACAGAATTAAGTAGGCAAGTGAATTCTGTTTCGGGTAAAGCATACTCGTCATTAGAATTGAGTTGAGCACGGACGCATGAACCATTCCCCCCAACGCTGGGCCATAGGGAGACGAAACGAAATCAGCACTTCCTGTAAAAGCTTGAGGTAGGATTACGATATGCGAATTTTCACGAATTTTAGGCCACTTAGAGCCGCTATTCATCCTCGAGACCACATCAAGCAGGGTCATCGACTTGGCGTAAACCACGTCGGGATTCAGCCAATTGATCAGCAGTGAACCATCTCGAGTGAGTGGTATAGGTTTTCCAATGGCTGAAATGCCACCCGACTCTACTTTGAGATCAATGTTGCCAGAAAATGCAAGAGCAGGAAGGAGTGACCGAGGCCCGGAGCGATACAAAGGAAAAATCTCATGTGCACTTGGCCAATCGATATGTCCATTAAAAAAAACTCCACGCAGCTCCGGCGTTGGACCGTATACCATGCGGTTAGTGATGTCTTTAAATTGGGGCCTGCTAATTATTGTTTGAACTGTCTCATCCGCAACATCTGCGTACGAGGCTGGCATGAATCGTCTCGCCGAAAACTGCGGCTCACTCATATCAAGCGATGGCCGACCCGGAATCTTCACGGGAGAGGAGTAGACACCGGCTGAAACTCGCGTGCGCAACATACGTAAAGCTGGCAAACTGTCTCGCACCTGTTTGATATCACCGTCGACAACCCCGAAAATTTTATCGACGTAAATAGTAGATGGGTTGTGCGAGGCCAAATACGCCAATACCGACGCCCACTCGGAAAAGTTCAGATAAGGTCGCTTTAGGGCTTCGACAGTGCTGTCGTCAAACATAATCACTTGTAAGTCTGGATGAAGCTGAGGCTGCTTTTGTAATCGTTCCCTGAGTGCAAATTGTATTGGCCAAGAAATAGAGCGGCCAATCTCCCGCACAGCCCGCGACTGATCGGCAAAATAACACAGCAGACACCCTCCAACCAATACAGCGATACTCGCTAGCAGCATCACCCGCCTGTGGGTTTCGAATAGATTTTCTCGCTCTGCTTTGAAGTCAATTCTTTTTTGATTCACCAAACACTCTCGGCCACAGTCATTTACTCAAAAATCTGCTTCGTTATTCGGATTTTTTTCCTAAAAATTAGGCTTATCAGTCATTTTTTGGCGCTTTCCACTTAAATTTGTGTATCCATTTTTTTTTATATCCAAAAAATTTGACTTTGATTTTTAGAATGGTTAGTTTCCTAACAGACAAACCCACAGGGTTTAGTCAAATAAACGTTTTGTTTCGGAGGTTACCATGAGAAACGCAGTCTCTTTTGCCCTGATCACTTCAGCTCTCTCCTCGATTGCAATGGCTGATGGCGCCACAATTATCTGGGATGCCAACCGAGCAATTTCTGGTGGTAGCAAGCGCATTGGACGCAGTGCCGAACAGGTATGTATCAAGGATGTCAATACATTTTTTATCGACGCGGGAAATACGCTGTCTGTTCTGTTGACGGACTTGGGAGTCGCACTCCCCGCTGGCGACGATGCTCTGACCGGTCGAGCAAACTGCCGCATCGTGGTGCCTGTTGAGGTAGCTCGCGGTAAGTTTCTTGCGGATCTGACTCAAACTGTGACTTACGGTGTTGTTAAAGGCGCAGGTGCTACCGCACGAGTTTCGGCGAACTCATCGTTCTTTGGACATCCACTTCCAGTGCTCTCTCGCGGATACTCCTGGGGACCAATCGTCAACTCACCCCTCGAACAGGTCAGTCGCACAGACACCTTCAGGGTGAATACACCCTCAGCGGCCGGATGGATTCGCAGCTGGTGTTTCGGACGTCAGCCAAGAGGCATTTACACATCGAATCTTGCTGTCGGTGTAGAAAAAGACAGCTTTTATGATGAGGCGCAACTTGCAATTGACGGACTCGATGTGAAATTTGAAGTTCGTCCTGGTGCGTTGACCTTCTGCCCAGCTCGGTAATTTAGCCGGCAGACCGGTTCTGATTTTTCAAATGGAGATGTCAAATGAACTCAACACTGTGGCGCACAACAAGCGCATGCCGCATGACCGCCTTGAAGAAGACAACAGCACTGTTGACCGCGGGAGTCCTTGTATCGCTATCCGCTTGCGGGGCAGAAGCCTCTGCCCAAAGCACCGCAGAGGGTTCAATTGTCATCAACGTTAAAGATTGGACTGCTGCAGGTTCGGGATGCCGGGCACGCAAAAGCAAAGCTGGCGACGTCAGCTTTGTTGACAATGCCTTGGCTCCGGCATCCTCTTCCAGCATCTCACTGCTCAAATTTAAACTTCCAAATTATGGATTAACATCGCCGCCTGAAAATCCGGCTACGAGCCTCACATTTGCCCGAGAGTGCGCACTGAGAGTCGTTGCCGAACCACCCAAGAACTTTAGAATTAAAAGTGTCGCGGCGAGAACCCCTGTGCAGTTCTCAAAAGATGCAACTGCTGCAATCAAAATGCAGTACATGTTGCGACTCGATGGTGAAATTATAGCCCACAGCCTAACTGAAATTGAGGAAGGCGAAGCTTTCCGCAATCGGGAACAACAAGCCATTCTCGCTGGTCAAAGAAACGACCACGAAAACTTCTCACAACAGAGTACTTGTGGAATCCCTCAAATGCTCGGCTTTGATTACACATTCATTGCGGCGCGCTCAGTTCCTAGCGATTCAGCCAACATCACACTCGCGGCTGAGAAATTGTTAGAGCTAGCAGTTGAGTTAGAGCCCTGTTCGTAAATTTATGATCACAAATTGAAAGGTCTTTCCATGCAGCACAGAAAACTCCGCACGTACATCTCGCCCCGACTCTTCAAAGTCCTCACAGCAGCTCTCTGTCTGTCGTCTGTCCTTGGTGGAACCGAAGCGAAAGCAGTTGACCTCATCTGGAACGATGTGGTGGCCCAAGGAAGCGGAGACGGAGTGCCCTGCCGGTATAAGACCAAAAACCCCGCCCGTAATAATGTTTTCTGGAGTGCTGCAGGGGGAGACCTTTCTATCATTTTAACCAATTGGGGAATATCGCTTCCCAAGCTCGCGCGATTCACTGGCGGCAAACTTGCCACCTCGTCGGTCTGCAATTTTACGGCAACCGTTACGATTCCGCAGGGATACTATCTCAAAACGCTTGCTCAAACACTTGTCGTCGGCGTTCAGAAGGATCCTCTGACAAGCGGGGGAATATCGTCAAACGGCTATCTATTTCAGACCCTTATCCCCCTCAATCAAATCAATATGGTCTTCAGGCCTGACCAAGCAATTCACAATGAGTTGATGTACGCAACCAACACACAGATATTTGTGCAGCCTTATATTTCAGGGCTCTGTCAGGCATCGCGGCTAGCTCCTTATACAACGCAGTTCAAATTTCAACTCATAGGCGGCGCGGTGAGACCATTTCCCCAAATTGGGCTCGAAGCGAACGTGGATGGCAGCGATGTTCAGTTTGGACTGGATTCTTCACTTGAGAGATGTTCGCAATAATGAAGTTGGCTCCTTGACCAAAGTGCTTGGGTGTGCGAATGCTGATGAACTTGTAAATTTTATTTAAGCGCACGAGATCGGGAGCTCGCCATGGCAAATTTAAAAATCCCTGGCCTTTTTATGTCCACTTGTGCGCTTTTAGCTGCAGGCTGCGGGAATCCAACCGAGCCACTGCAGTCTCAACTCAGCACCGTTTCAATTCCTCAAACGGAAGTGCGTGACCAAGGCCGGCTTGGCATTTGTTGGGCATACGGAACCACAGCTCTCATCGAGAGTGAACTTCTCAGAATCAACGGCACTGTGGTCGACATCTCAGAAGAGGCTCTGGCTTTTGAACACATGGCAGAGGCACTGCGTGCTCAATTTGCGGTCATGACCTCGTCCGAGATGTTAGACTTTTTGATGCGTGGGCAACTGCCTGAGGGTTGGGCGACTCGCACAACTCCTGAGCTAGCTTCAATGTATATGAGCTCAAAACACGTCCAGCACGATGCACTTGCTCTAATTAAACTCAAAGGTGCAGTTCCCGAGAGTGTGTGGTCGTATAAAGTTAAAGACCCTGACCAAAAACGCCAACTCGTCGTTGCTATGAGATCCAATATCAGAAAGCTCATAAACAAGGGCTACATCATTCAAGATCTTACAATCGAGCAAATCAAAGACTACGTGCTGGTGGGTGAAGAAGGCAATGCATTTCCCTCCAAGCCTCCCTCATACTTTGAATGGAATGGAGAGCTCATTTCTTCTCAAGATTACGCGCGCAAAGTGCTAAAGTTCAATGCAGATGACTGGGAAGCGGTTGCCATTCAAAAAGAATCTGACATCCCGTATTTCGTGCAAACTATCAAGAAGGCGCTTGCATTGGGGCACAGCGTTCCGCTGGCATTCCCTATCAACGTTGATCGAATTTCAGGAGACGCATTTAGGGCTGATGACAGTTCGCCCTCGTATAGTTGGTCTGCCTATGGCCGTGACGGTGGTCATTTAGTGTTGGTCACAGACTTCATCAACAAAGGCGGAGCCCGCGGAAAAGTGTCACACAGCGATCTCATGAGCGAACTTTACAAGCCAGCTGAAAACCTCGACGCTCTCCTCTTTAAGAACAGTTGGGGCGTGGGTGCCAAAATGAATGAGCTTGGTTTAACAGTCGGTTCGTCTTCGGACGGGTATTATAAAATGGAACTCGGCTACCTCCGCGGGATTGCCAAGATTCCAGAGGTGACACGCAACCCTTGGGCAGCAACGTTGGCCGTTGTGCCTCGTCTGCTCATTAGTCAAACACCCAAGCCTGAATGATTCGGGCTGCTCTCTGAGCGTGGAAGACCACGGGTGGCTCGAATAAATCAAATATGACGAATGTAGTGTTTGGAATCAAAGCGAAGCCGTTCGCCAAAAATTCCTTCAGGCAATGCAGCCCCAACTCCGAGCACCATCACTATCTCAGCCCGAGAGCCTTTTAAGTTTGAAAGCTTTTTCACGCGCTTGGAATCGAATCCTTCCATCGGACATGTATCAAAGCCTTGGGCCCTCAGAGAGAGCATCAAATTCTCGCAGGCCAACGCTGTCGACTTCACTGCCCAGACGCGCATATCTGAATGAGACGTGGGCTGACGGGGAACAGCTCGGAACCAACCACCCACTGTCACAAGGAGACGCTTAGCAAGTCCAAACAGTCCGAATGGCCCCTGATTTAGAGCGAGAGGAATGATTTTTTCGTAGTAGCGGCGTGCAGGCTCAGGCAATGATTTATTTTGTGAAAATGCATCAAGCATGCGCTGACGGTTGGCCTGCCACGTATCCATCCTCGCGACACAAATAACGAGTTCTGCAGCTGTTGCAGCAGCGGGCTGAGACAGGCATGCCTCAACCAACTTCTTGCGCTTAGCTGCGCTTCTCACCCAGATAAACTCCCACATTTGCAAGTTGGATGAATTTGGTGCCAACAGAGCGTGTTCGAGCGCCACGTTCATCACACTTTCGGGAATGCGAACCTCCGGACTGAAGCGCCGCACAGAGCGCCGTGACTCAACGACCTCATTGAAATTACTCGGCAGCGAACCCGGCATCAGAAATGCCGTCGGATCAATGGAGGGTGTGTATTCTTCAACTTCGCCATTTCGACAAAACAGTTCAGCGGGAATTGTCCGTTGATTGTAGTGGCTCGCCATTGAACGGCAGTATGCACCAGCCTCAAAGAACACAACACAATCACCTTCGTTGAGGCGGGGCAACATCGCATCACGGGCGAGCACGTCCCCACTTTCGCAGACCGGACCGAAAACTCGGTAGGGGATGAGATCAGAGTTGAACTTGTTTGCACATGCTGTCTGATGCTCTGCACCGTATATCGCTGGGCGCGGAAATGCATTCATGCCTGCATCTACATACGCAAACCTGTGCGAGGGCATATTCGCTTTTTCATAAAGCACCTCGGTGAGAAACACAGTACTGCTTGCAACAATACTCCTGCCGGGCTCTATGCAGACTTGCAGTGTTTCACAGTCTCTACCCCACAGGCCGCATAGGACTTCATTTTC
>JBEAPS010000285.1:0-4337 GCA_041164285.1 Pseudomonadota bacterium | reverse complement strand
TTTTCGCGAATGTGGCAGGTATTAAGAAGAATAAGATCCGCGCTGTCCACAGATTCAGTTGGCCTGTAGTTGCATTTTCCGAGCAGCCCTAACATGCGTTCGGTGTCCGCAACGTTCATTTGACAGCCCCAAGTCTGTACAAATACTTTCTTTAAATAGTTCTCATTTTTTGGCCCAACCTCAGGATAATTAACCTGTGGTTTTGGCATATACTTAGCAAATGGATTCTCGTTCTGGCCGCCATGATCGCCGTCGAGGTGTCGAGGTGTATTTACTTTGTTGAACATGGGGCCTTCATCCTTGTTGTCTGTGAAATAAAAATTAGCGCCGATTTTTAGCGCGGGCTTTTTTCTCTTCTTTCTTCTTTTTACGCTGACGATTGATTTCAGCGAGATCCTGAGTTGACAGCCCACCTGGTCTGCCACTCATGCCGCCCATGCCGCCCATGAGCCCACCGAGCCCTCCGCCCATTCCAGGGAAGCCGCCCATGCCGCCGCCCCGCATCATTTTCGCCATATTCGCAAGTTGGTTGAGACCGCCCATCCCTGGAATTTTTCCAAGAAGGCCTCCGCCGAGACCTCCAGTGAATAGACTCATCATTTGCTTCATTTGCATGAAGCGTTCGACAAGATCTTTGACGTCTTTTTCTGTTCGACCTGATCCTTTAGCAATCCGCTGAAGACGCGAACGCCCTTCCGGTGTTTTGGGTAGCAGAAGTTGGGGTGTGCTCCGCTCCTGATGTGTCATGGAATGCACCATTGCTGCGATTCGCACCATTTCCCTATCGTCCACTTTGTCGAGATCTTGTTGGTTGAGTTGACCTGCCAGCGGAGTTTTCGAGATTATGTCTTTAAGTGGTCCCATTTTTTGAATACCAGAGAGCATGCTGAGGAAGTCATCGAAGTTGAACTGTCCTTCCATCATGCGGCCAGCACTTTTGGCAGCCTGATCTTCATCAATGGCTTTACTGAAATCTTGCATGAGTCCGACGACGTCGCCCATGCCTAAAATTCGTGTTGCCATTCCCTCTGGTCTAAATTCTTCAAGGCGGTCGAGCGACTCACCTGTGCCGACAAAGATGATGCTTTTTCCTGTGACATTTTTAATGGAGAGAGCCGAGCCACCGCGTGTATCGCCGTCGAGTTTGGTAAGAATAACTCCAGTGAGTTGCACGCGTGAGTCAAAGGCGCTTGCCGTTCTCACCGCGTCTTGGCCAATCATGGCATCGATCACCAGCAGAATGTTTTGAGGTTGTGTTGCGGATTTTATGTTCTCGATTTCGTTCATCAGCAAATCATCAATTGCCAGTCGCCCGGCCGTGTCTATTATGACGACGTCGTTCCATTCTTGCCGCGCGAGTTCGAGACCACGTTGCGCAATTTCGACTGCGTTGTTGCTCTCGAGAGTAAAGACAGGGACATCAATCTTCTCGCCCAAGACCTTCAGCTGCTCACGGGCTGCTGGTCGATAGACGTCAGCTGCAACAAGAAGTGGTCGTTTGCTGTGTGATTCCTTGAGAAGTTTAGCAAGCTTTGCGGCGTGAGTTGTTTTTCCGGCGCCCTGAAGACCAACGAGTAAAATGACCGTTGGACCTTTCGTATTAAAGCTCAGCCTAACTTGCTCGCCGCCAAGTAATGAAAGAAGTTCATCGTGGCACAAATTGACGAAATGGTCGCCTGCCGAAACTTTGAGGTCAGATGACTTTGACTTGGTATGGACGACTGAACCCAGCGCTTTCCCGCGCACGTTTTCAAGAAAGTTTTTAACAACTCCATAGTCAACGTCAGCATCCAGAAGACTGCGTCTAACAGTATCGAGTGCGGGTGCAATGTTGTCGTCGTTGAGCCGTGCTTGCCCTTTGAGCTTGAGCGTGGCGTCCTTAAACCCTTGAGTCACAATATCAAACATAAGCCAACCTTTTCCGTTGTTATCAACGGGCGCAGGTATAGCCTCAGCTTGAGGGGTGGTCAAATATTATATAAACTCTTTAACATATCAAAAATAAATAAAAAATTAGGATCCTTTGATGACCCTGAGTTTGAAAGGCTGCTCTGCAGGGGGAGGGAGCGGGTTTTTCGGGTCATCGGGTGTGAAAGAATTTTCAATAGGTTCAGTTGGTTGCTCAAGAGCAGACGAGACAGCTTCCTTCAGGGCATCCATAAAAAGTTGAGTGCTCAATATGCTTTCGCGAACAGCATCTTTGCCAAGAAGCTCCTGAATCTCTCTGACAAACTGATCTGCAAAGGCTGCCTGAGTCAGAAGGTGTCCTGCGAGCTCCCGTTCAAAGGCGATCTCAGAGAGCTTGAATGCTCTGGCGATGTCAGCAGCGTGTGTGCGAGAGCAACGCTGACGTGATTCTTGCTTTGCTTCTTTGTAATAGAAATTCCAGCAACGAAACTGGTCCTCCCGATCGAATTCTACACAGACTTCGAGGTCTTCTTCCGAACGCATTACAATGCAAAGTTTATCGTCCATTGAAGTGCGCTCAAAGGCAGCAATCATTTCTTCTAAGGTCAAACCCAGCTTTGTGTCCATTATTGAGCCCGATCTGCTGACAAACGAGCGCTGAGCGCCTCACGTATCGTGTTTCGGACAAAGTTGTGTGTGGAATCTATGGCGTCCTGAATCTTCTTTAAATCGTCCTGAGTGTAGGAACTCTCCAAATGCTCACTTTTTGAATTGATGGACCTGAAGCATTGCTGGTGTAAGTTTTCCAAGTAAACGAGTTTACTCAGGTAAAGCTCATATCGGATGTCTGGATCGAGAGAGCTTTCGATGGGTGAAAGTAGCTCCTCGAGAAGTTCCTGATACATCTCATATGAGAACTCTGATGGCAGTTGTTTTGCCGGTCCGCGAGCCATCCTCCAAATCTCCTCATATTATTGAATAATGTTCACCGCCCCAACCTCTCTTTTTCGCATCGGCTTTTTAGCTGTTTTGTTGAGGAGGCCTCAGTCAAGGAAGCATCGCTGGGCAAAATGTTTTTCAGAAAGCTATGCCTATGCAGGCAGCTGGGGCCTGCTCGCTCTAGCGCACGGCGGTGCGATTCAGTTCCGTAACCTCGATTGTCTGAAAATCCAAAATCCGGAAATAATTGGGAGTATTTATCCATCCAGTTGTCTCTAACAACTTTAGCCAACACGGAACTTGCCGAAATTGACTTTAGGCAGTCATCTCCTTTGGTGACCAAGCACTGGGTGTGATTTGACCATGTAGCATCCAGTTTCAAAGGTCGATTTCCATCGAAGAAGAGCAACTCAGGAACGAAGTCCAGATTGAGACGAGACAATGCACGCTGAGCTGCCATGTTCAGCGCGTTTGACAGACCATAAAAGTCAATTTCTTGAGAAGTCGCTGAGCCGATCGAAGCGCACACCATTGAGAATGATGGGACTTCCGTGATTCGAGGTTTTTCAAGAGCAATACGGCACACATCAGAAAAGGTGTACTTGTGAAGCTTGGTTGGAATATGAAACGACGGTGCGCAGGTTTGTTTATGAGTCGTATCTGAGGTTGAAGGCAGTGGAGGAGGATCCTCACAATACCACGCGTCACCCAAGTGCGTCAGCATTTCGGTAAATAATACTTCACGCCTTTTGTGCGATAGTTTTTTGCTGTCCCTCAGGCTGGTAACCCAAGGCAACGGCGAACCTGAGCCATTCAAGCTTCGCCATGCCGTTGCGCACACAACCACAGGCCCCGCAAGGCAACCTCGTCCAACTTCGTCGATAGATACAAACCCAATGCCATCGAATCTGTTTGAATGGCGTTGAGAGCCTGCTTTGGTTGGTGAAGTTACGGCATGAAGCAGCTGACTTTCCGCAGCATGTGGACGCATGAGGAAGTCTTCAGTGCCAAGCCAATCAGATGCTTTAGCCATTGGAGAGTGAGTCAACCGCTTTCAAAATGGCTTGCTTTGGCTGATTGCCCACGAGGTCGCCCACTTTTTGGCCGTTCTTAATAAACGCGAGGAAGGGAATGTTACGAATGTTGAACTGAGCCGCAAGCTGTGGCTCCTCTTCAACATTCACTTTGCAGACTTTGATTTTGCCCTGGCGTTCGGTCGCAACCTCTTCGAGTGTTGGAGCCAATGCAACGCAGGGACCACACCAGTCTGCCCAGAAGTCGACAAGCACTGGTACGTTGCTTTCCAGAACTTCAGTTTGAAAGTTTTTTTCTGTGACGTGTAAAACGAGTTCAGACATGGGCATACTCCTCAAGGTGCGAGTCCAAATAACTTCGCAACACTAGCGCGTCGGATTGCGAAGTTCAAACTCGCGAACGTGATAGTCAACAAAGGAGCCAAAGTGAGGCAATACGAGGCACCGATATTTCAG
>JBEAPS010000284.1:0-3561 GCA_041164285.1 Pseudomonadota bacterium | reverse complement strand
GTCGGCACTACGAAGTCGTCACAATACTAACACGAACCTGAGGCAGGTCATGCGTAAACGAGCGCTGTTCCTTGCGGTCGCAGGAACAGCGACCGGTGTGCTGATGTGGCAAGTTTTTCCTTTGGTAAATCTCGTTTACAACAATCTCTCAGCACCAATCACTTCCCCTCAAATTGAAACTAACAACTCAGCCTCGCCAAGCAGTATTCTGCAGTCTAATTCCTCAGATCCAAAAACTGTTGAACAAAAAACAAATTCTCAAATAGAATCAAGAAAGAGCGAGTACATATCGGAACAACTCAATGCCTACGCCCATTTTCAGATGGGAAATTATGAGGGGGCTGTGAGCCAACTGCGGTTCGTACTAAAAACGCAACCACAGGATAACAATGCACGACAGAATCTAGCGACAGCTCTTCTCGCATTAGGATTCTACAAACTTCAAATTAAAGAGTATTCGGAGGCGGAAACAGCATTTGATGAGTCATCCCGACTTGGTAACACTGATGCTCAAAAAGCACTTGCCGGGCTTAAACTCCGACAAGGCAACTTGGGACATGCCCGAGAACTGCTAGAAGAATTATCCAAATCAGGAACGGATCCACAGAGTCTGCGGGTTTTGATCGATCTGGCACTTAGTCAAGACGATCTTGAGCAAGCTGACGATTTGCTCAATCGAATCACAGAGAGCGAGCAATTGAATGGAGAACAATCCAAACTCAGTCAATTTGTAGAGAACAGAAAACAACGACTTGCTCAGAAAAAGATATTCTTAAAAACACAGGAAATTGTCTATCGGCAGGGAATCGAAGTCAGTTACTCATCGGTAGAACGGAAGTCGCTTGCTGAGAGTGTCGCAACCGCAATTGAAGAAGTCAATCTGCGCCTCAATCAGCTACTCGGACCTCTCCCTGCGCATGCCAGAATGAGAGCTTGGCTCGTACCCTCGACTGACTTCCGACAGATTACGGGCGCCCCGCCATGGGCTGCTGCTGTGTTCGACGGCTACATTCGTATTCCGATAGGCAGAACTCCGAACAGTGCCATAGTAGCTCGACTCGCACAACATGAAACGACCCATGCCTACATGTACGCTTTTTGTGGGGATACGCTCCCTTCATGGATTGGGGAAGGCCTTGCCCAAATGTATGAAAATAGGAGTGCCGGACAAAGTCAATCAGATCTCCTGAGAAGCTTAGGCAGGAAAGCATTGCTTCGCGTTGAATCCGAAATCGACCGACCATTTACAGAGGCAGCACCTTCACTGGTATCCAGACTCTATGCTCGCTCTCACTTACTCGTAGATGCGATGTCTAGAGATGGTGGGGGCCTCATTTCCACGTGGCAAAGGTTTTTATCCGCTGTCTGCGTGCAACGGCGCCCTTTGCCTGTCGTCCTGCAGGAGCAGTTTAATGCAACTAGTGCACAGGAGCTCTGGACAAAATATTACGCCAAAGCCGAACCTCAATAAATCAGGCCGCCTTGGACTCAACTGCAGAAACATGCGCATCTTTCACAAATCGGCACGTGCTTTCAAAGATCATGCGACGCTGTATCTGACGTTCTACCCAAGTATATTTCTCCGTTGCAGGCACCTGCGACAAAACACGCAGCCGAACAAGCTCTGAAATAACATTGCTATCGATAGTTTTGCCACATTCTGCCTTCACTTTTTCAATCAGTTCAATTGCAGAGTACTCAGATCGCTCTTTATCTTTTTTGGAAATTCTAACAAATGCAGACAAAAGCGGCATGAACTTGCTCGGGACAAAATTCGCAAAATCCTGCTTTGCAACTTGAAGACAAAATACCGAAAAATCTTCAAGAAGTTGCGCGCTTGGAGAAAAAATAGAACGTCCCCATTTTTTATCTTCTTCGGCTTTAAGCAACGAGCCTTTCATAAAAGCGAGAAAAAGCTGTTCAATATCTTCGACTCGCTTAAGAAGAATTCCCTCACATCGCTCAAAAAAGCCTTTCAGCGGAAACAGATAAAGCCCTTCGTCTTGGACAGCTCCTGTGCGCACCGCAAATGCAAGCAGTGCTGCAAACTGACTTGCCAAATGGAACGATGTGCCCACCTTTGCAATCAGTTTTTTTTCCCTAAGCCGAGACTCAACTAATTCTTCGCTCG
Organism: Pseudomonadota bacterium; assembly: GCA_041164285.1. Classification (GTDB taxonomy): domain Bacteria; phylum Bdellovibrionota_B; class Oligoflexia; order Silvanigrellales; family Silvanigrellaceae; genus RFOM01. The sequence goes on along the minus strand of JBEAPS010000284.1, from coordinate 1,430 downwards.
AAACCTTCAAGCGTAAAATGCAATCTTTCAAAACAGCCTGAACCCAAATAGGCAAGTTTGAAAATGAAGACTCAATTGCTTTTGCATCTATATGAATGAGCTTTGCGCTGCTTACAGCTCGTGCCGCAGCAGTGCGTGGTTCATGAGTGAATAGTGACATTGAACCAATGACATCGCCGCTATGCATTTTAGAAAGAACTACAAACTCATCTTCACGCTTTTTGCCAATTTCAACAAAACCTTCACGCAGTATAAAAACACCGTCGCTAGGGTCGTTCTCTTGAAAAAGAAATTCACCCGGCTTCAATGTCACAGTTTGCTTTGTCATCTCAACTCCAGCTGTCAGCTCGCTTTATTCAGTCTCGCGGACAAAAACGATTAATAGTCTTTGCCGCGATGAACTTTGGAAACGATTCGGAACTTTTGTGCTAGAAATAAGGATAACGACAGACATTTGACGTATTATACATGCCGGTAATTATTGCGAATTAATAGATCGAAAGACTAAAATACCTAGTAACAAGCGGAGAGCGACAAGATGATTCAATTCTTTTTATTTATTCTGGATGCACTGCGATATATCCTGCAGTTTTATGTATATCTACTTATCGCAGCAGTTGTGCTTCGTTTAGCCCGCGCTGATGAAAACTCATTCCTTGGCAAGATGGTCTTTACATTAACCGACCCTCCAGCCCGTTGGCTCACAAGAAGGTTTCCAAAACTCATTATTTATAGTTCCGGCTCCTACGTTGATTTAGGGCCGCTTGTTCTGCTCATTGGCATTCATCTTCTCATCATGTTCATCGATCGCCTTCCCCTGATACTGAACTTACCACTTTGAAAAAAGGACTGTTCGGTGAAATTCACAATTGAGAGGCTAAAATATATCGCATTAACCTTTTTGGGACTCCTTCTTTTGTTTGCGTCAAGTCAAGTACCCTCACGACAAAAAAAGCATGAAAATCAAATAAAACTATTCAAAAATTTGCCCCTAATTGCGACTGCTTCGATGGGACATACCGAATTCGGCTGGATAGTTGCGGCTCTTGAGGGCTTAGCTAAAACTATCAACGCCTGGAGCGCTGAAGATTCAACAGTTCTCAATCCGAGTAAGAAGGAGCTAGCTCTCAAGCAATTCTATCATTTCTATGAGCATATTGATGCACTAGCTGAAGCTCAAATCGGAATGCGAGAGGTTTTTACATATCCTGCCAGCTACCTTGCATTTGAAAAAAACGACCTTGAAAATGCGCTTCGAATTGCTGAATTAGGAGCGCAAGACGAACGTCTCAAACCCGATCTTGCCCTTGTGATAGCCTATTTAAAACATTTGTTCCTGACAGATCTTAATTCAGTTGCGGATGCCTACGAGCGTGTTCTTGAAGCTTATCCGCAAGCACTTTGGTTGAATGAAACAATCCAAAAACTCC
>JBEAPS010000283.1:0-15538 GCA_041164285.1 Pseudomonadota bacterium | reverse complement strand
GCCGAAGCACGCAGACTGGTTTCTACGGCCTCGTCGAGAGTTGGTTTGTGTGTGATACCGCTGATTCTCAGTGGATAACAGACATTTTCGTAAATACTCATCGGAAATGGATTGCTCTTTTGAAAGACCATTCCAATGCGCTTTCTCAATGCCGTAACATCAATGTGGCGCTCGTAGACTGAGCGCTCACCTACGCGGATGTCGCCAGCAACAGTTACGTTGTCAATGAGATCGTTCAAGCGGTTGATTGAACGCAGCAATGTTGATTTACCGCAGCCACTCGGACCAATAAATGAGGTGATTTGATGCTGTAGTACGGGCAAGTTGATGTCGTGCAATGCTTGAGCTTTGCCGTACCAAAGTTTGAAGTTATTAATCGAAATTTGAGCAGGGCCGCTTTGGATTTCGGAGTGAAGATAAGTTTCTGGCAGATCGGCAGGGTTGATCATTAAAATGCACCTCGTCCTTCAAAGCGCTTCCGCAACTGTGAGCGCACTTTAATTGCGAAAAAATTTAATAGCAGAACCACTGCAACCAGCAGTGTTGTCGAAGCAAAGACCATGGGACGGCTCAGCTCTGTAGAGCGCGACTGGAATCCAAGATCATAAATATGAAATCCCAAATGCATGAAACTTCGTTCGAGATGAATGAAAGGGAACTGAGAGTCGATGGGAAGAGCTGGCGCAAGCTTAACAACACCGGTCATCAACAATGGGGCAACCTCACCAACTGCACGAGCCATTGCCAAAATGAGGCCGGTCATCACTCCTGGTAAGGCTTTAGGGAGAACGATATTCCACAAAGTTTGCATTCTCGTTGCACCACAGCCATATGAGGCCTCTCTCAGCGAGCGAGGTACAGCGGACAAAGCCTCTTCAGTACTTACAATCACCACTGGCACAGTGAGCATTGCCAAAGTCAGGCTGGCCCACAGAATGCCTCCTGTTCCGTACGTTGGGTTGGGGAGCTTTTCTTCAAAAAAGAGTTGGTCAATACTTGCACCAATTGTGTAGCAGAAAAAACCAACCCCAAAAACACCATAGACTATACTGGGAACTCCGGCGAGATTGTTCACTGCAATGCGCACGAGGCTGACCAGTAGGCCTTGTTTGGCAATTTCTCGCATGTATACAGCTGTGATGACTCCTACTGGAAGTACAAATACGGTCATGATGATGGTCATGGCAACAGTTCCGAAAAGTGCCGGAAATACGCCGCCCTCAGTGTTCGCTTCTCTCGGTTCCTCGGAAATGAATTCCCAAAGCCGTGAGATAAATACGCCTATCTTTTCGGCTATGCCCAGCTCATTGGGTTTAAACGCCCGCAGTAATTGGCTCGCTGGAATGACTTTGCTTTGCCCGTTATCGGCAAGCAAAGTAACGGTAATATTTTCGTCCGCAGTTTGAAGTATCTGAACTTGAGCCGTGATTTCTTCATGTGATTGTGTAAGTTCTGAAATGACTTCGTTGATTTTATCGATCTGTGAGCTACCGGACTCTTCAGTCAGTTGTCCAGTTTCAAGTTTTTGCTCAATACCCCGCGCGTCGAGGCGAAGTGCCTCAATTTTGTTATTAATTTCAGCCATCTGATTTTTCTCAATGGCCTTAATAGCTTTTTTTCTTGAGTAGCCTCTTTCAATCATTTGTTGGAGCTCTTCTGCTGGAATGTCCGCCAGACTTCCGGAACTAGAAGATATTTTCTGAACTTTACCGATGAAAGGCCCCCATTCGCGGCGCTCGACAAACCACAGGTGAGAGGGCTTTTCAGCGGTTTCTGTGATTTGTGCAGGTACAAATGCAAACTCATTGACGCCAAAGTCACGGTTTGCTTGGTATATCACCTTACGGACGACTTTCTCACCAGACTCTGTATCTGTTCCGTCCTCTTGTCTCATTGAAAGACCTAATACCGACACATCATTCGTCTGAACCTGAATGATATCACGTGGCCAAAGTGCAACGAGTCCTTGTGATATAATGACACCAAACAACGCGCAGATCATGAGCAATATTGTGACCAGTGCTCCAGCACAAACCCAGATCCACGGTATTCCTTCAGCCGCATCGAAACTATTTTTACTTTTTTTAGTTCGAATGGCACTTTTGAAGAGAACTGGCGGAACAGTGTCTGAATCTTCTGTTTGAGACTGATGCATTCGAGTACGTTTTAAAAACATGTGCGCCTCAAAGAGCTTTGTTCCGCGCGCGGTAGCGAGCACGCAAAAATTCAGCGAGAGAATTGAGTGTAAAGGTAAACATAAACAGCGCGAGTGCGGAGAGGAACAGAATTCTGTAATGGGTGCTCCCCTGCGCCGCTTCGGGCAATTCGACCGCGATATTTGCGGCAAGGCTTCTTAAGCCGTCAAATGGATTTGCGGTCATCACTGCGGTGTTTCCAGTCGCCATGACCGCGATCATGGTTTCTCCGATCCCTCGGCCCAGTCCAACCATAATGGCAGAGAACAGTCCACTGGCGGCGGTTGGCAAAACAACTTTTGCAGTCGTCTGCCAAACAGATGCCCCACATGCGAGAGAGCCCGCTCTGAGAGCATTGGGAACAGAAGTGAGTGCATCCTCAGCGAGTGAGTAAATGATAGGAATGATCGCAAAGCCCATGGCAAGCGCAATGACGAGTGTATTTCTTTGCGCGTATTGACCAAAGAAATCGGTACGGAGTTGAGTGTGGCCCGATATAATTCCACCCAGTCCGATAGAAACTGCGGGACCAATGAGAAAGACTAAGATTCGATACCAGTTGCGTCCTCTTCGCACTGGCAAGCTCCACAGTGACATAAATACAAGTGGCAGCAAAAGCATTCCCCACAACACTCCTTCTGTGCCAGGACCGCCGGAGAGAAATGCTTTGAGGTCGCCACCGAATGCGGTTTTTTCGACAAACAGGCCAACGCGGCTCGTCAGCCAAAGCATGAATGCAAAGCCAACAATGACCCACATCAGAAGGCGCCGAGAAGCATACAGCCCTCGCGTTGTGAGGTGGCGAGCAGACGGAACCTGAAGAAAGACTCCGAATACATACAAAAGGAAGGGCATGAGGGTTCCAATAAGTAAGACGCTCACGATATGTTCTTCTACCCACGGGGCAACTACAATTGCAGCAAGAAAACCTAAAACAACCGAAGGCACACTTGCCATCATCTCAAGAGTAGGTTTGACAATATTTCGCGTTTGGCGGTCTAGAATTTCACTGCTGTAAACGGCTGCGAAGATTGCAAGCGGCACTGCAAAGAGCAGAGAGTAAAGTGTTGCTTTGAAAGTCCCCCAAATGAGGGGGATGAGTGAAAATTTTGGCTGAAATTCATCTGTGCCTGATGTGCTTTGCCATGAATATGATGCCGACTCGTAACTTTCATATTTTATTTTGCCAAAAAGACTTTCACCGGAAACTTCGATATGGGGCGCATGAAACTGGAGCACACCCTCTGTTTTTTGAATAGAATCGCGCCAAAGTAAGTAATCTCCGTGACTATCTTGAGTCAGTGTTTCAAGAGCACCCTGAGGGACTGTTGTTTGGGCTGCCAGTCGACCTGTCGTAAGTTCGAGAGCCTCAATTCTCAGTGACTGGCTATTTTCCATTTCGAGCAAACGGAACGCAACGCGTTTCGTGGGGTGTGACAAGACACGTTTAGCGTTCTGGCAATCTTGTTGCCAAAGCAAATCAATGGGCGACTTAAGAAGAGTGGAAGCCATAGCAGATCGAATTGACTTACCTACATCGAGATATGCACAAATCACTCTTGAGTTGGGAGTTTTAGTATTTGAACTCAGCTCGGAGAGCATCGCAGAGCCACCAAATGCGGGAGTGACCCGTTCAAGTGCAAAGTTTGTATCAGGAAAAGATAATTCAACTCCGTTGAGAGCCTCTGATTCTGTATCGATTGCTGTCAAACTGTTTTGAGACATCGCGACGACAATGTAGCGATCCTGAATCCATGCTGGTGGGAACTTGTCCAGACTGTCTTTACTAAGAAGTTTGGAAGTTAAAGGTAGGCGTTTCAGTGAGGTATTCGACTCTCCGGTGATGAGGTTTTCTTTAGATTCCAAAATAAAAATCTGAGCCAAGTCATTGTCTGTAAGAATGACAATCCCTCGGTTCTGATTTGGATGTGGGACGTATGAAAAATTCTCAATGTTTGATTTTTCTGGGAGTAGGTCTGTTCCCAGAGACCAAACTTCTTCGGCGGTGACAGTGAGTCGAGCCGAAGGGGACTGCTTGCTTGGTTTAAGCAGAATTGTTCCATCCGGCAGGTGGAGCCAGCGTTGAGCTGCAAGTTGATTGCGCAATGAAGAATCTATCTTCCTCGATTCTTCAGAAGTCATAAATTCTCGTCCAAGACGGAATTTCAGCAGTGACAAACTTGTTTCTGATTGAGCAAGAATGAGGTCGATGCCGACCGCTTTACATTTGAGCCCTTTTTCCTTGCTAGCCGATTGCACCGCACTTTTTTGTCTGAATTGCCAGGGGTTTTCTCCTGACTCGAGCAATGAGTTGTCTTTAATGATGCTGAATAATTGATGGATTTTAGGCACCGGACTAGCCGCGTTTTCATCGCGCAGAGAATTGAGTGAAACAGTACACTCCGCACTCAAGCGAGGTAACTCGAGCAGAACTGGTGCTACGTCATCTGCTATTATTGCAGCCGTGTCTCCGGAGGAACCTGTCATGCCAGCAGGAATGAATTTTTCCTGCTCAAATAGGGGCCAACTGCTTCCTATAAGAAAAACCATCATTCCCAGAACTGCGAGAATAACGCTCAGGCCGACGACTGTGATGAGTACGGTTGATGCCTTGTCGATCAAAAGAACGCGGCGTCGAGTGTTGAGCAAACTGAGATGCCTCCTGCCTCTGATTCCTCAAACAGGCAATGCGCAGTATTGCGTCACATGATGGGTTCGGTGTGACTCGTGCACTCGCCCTAAAGGCTAATCGGTCCGGTTTGGTTACCAACAGATGAGCCTCTAGAAAAGTGACCTCGTGAATTATTTGTGAACTTTTGACAACTTGCTGTATGTTTGTGCGGATTTGTAATTTTGATAATTGAATTAGGTGAAAGTTGGGCTGCAGAGGTCAGCCGCACTCAAATAACATGTTCTCATTTTAGTTTGCTTTGAGGTCGTATCTGCAATCGAGTATCGACTTCTGTGGAATCATACTCATCGCTGTGTTAAGAACTCTTTCGCGCTTCTTAAATATAGATCCGACGTAATATCACAATCCGAGGAGAGCCTCTCAATGCACTTGATCTGGAAACGCCCTGATGGATTTCACAATGCAGTTCCTGAAGATTTCAAGCGTATTGCGCTGAGCAACGGAGCGAGTCTGTGGTTGCACAGGTCTGAGTGTGATTGGTACCCGTTTCAGGTGAACGGTGACTGGGCGAGTCAGGAGCAAACGGTGAGAATCAACAGGATGGTTAATCTCCTTGATGCCCCCGAGGACTCCTGGAAATCTTTCGTCAGTCAAGATTGTGGAGATGATCTTTCTCCAAACTCTTCTCCCGAACAGCATTCGACCGGACTGCTCGAGTGGCTTGAAAGTCTGAAGAGTTGTCTTCGCGGCAATACGTGGGAGGTCGAGATCATGAGTTGCGCATTGATTGATGTGCAGAAGCGTCTCAGGGATGTTCGCCCAGTTTGAGAGCATTCGCTAGATTTGGGGATTATGTTCTTATTGAGCTTCCTGGCAGAACGTTTGTAACTTTTTTTTCCCGAGAAAAAAATCTACGAGACTCCAATGTAAATGAGAGCCTCGTAGTATTGCTTTGAACTTCCCTGTCAGGGCTACAACTTGAATTAGCCGAGTTTTACGCCTGCTTTTTTAGCGTATGCCTCGATACCAATTTTGTTGATTGTTCGCAGTGCCGCTGTGCTGACACGGAAGCGAACGCTACGACCGAGTGATGGTACGTAAATCGATTTGTCTTGAAGATTCGCCTGCAAGCGAACTTTGCTTTTGTTGTTGGCGTGCGAAACTCGGTTGCCAACCATACTTGCTTTTTGAGTAAATTCACAAATGCGCGACATAGGAAACCCCTTGATCATCGTATGACTACGGACTCAGGGGGTTAACAGCCTGTAGCAAAAAATGCAAGGGGCAATAAAAAATATATGTATTGCACAGGAGGATGCTACACGGTCACCGTTCTTTTGCCAGAAATTCAAGCGAAAATAGGATGTAATCACGTTAATGGAAGTAGATTTTGTTGAGTGAAGTTGCTTTATTTGTGCTCCGGTTGACACTGCGCCGGAGCCGACCATATTGCCCCCTGAGAGCATAAGGGGAGGAAAACGATGACTACTCATGATAAAGATTCTAGTGCTTTGGCGGAGTCGTCTGTAACGGCTGGAGCGCTTGTCCCCGTTCCAGTTGCGCCCAAACACAATTCGGAGCCCATCGACGAAACAGAGTCTGAAAATTCGCTTGTCATCCTTCCGGTTAAAAACGCTGTCTTATTTCCTCATAACGTGGCGCCGGTCACTCCAACGGCCCAATGGGGGCACGAAGCTCTCGAAAGGGCAGCTCGGAATGGAACCCCAGTGGGAATTGTAACTTTAAAACAAGATCACCACGATCCTATCCAGGCAGATGACCTATACCTGACCGGTACTGAAGCGAAAATTGTTAAAGTGATTCGATTTCCCGACGGCACTGCAGGTGCTGTTGTCCAAGGAACTAAACGATTCCGCGTCTCTGAATACCGTTTTCACAAGGGGAAACCGATCACTGCTAAGGTCGATTTTGCTGACTACCTGGAAGGCGAGGAGCCTCTTGAACTTGCTGCTCTTGAGCGTGGACTGAAGCAGCTCATTCAAAAAGCAGTCAGTCTAAGCCCGAATATTCCGAGTGAAGCGAATATCTTTATCGAAAATGTCACAGACGCCAGCTATCTTGCAGATCTTGTCGTTCCGTATCTTAGCATCGATATTAAAGAAAAACAGGCACTTCTCGAGACAGACGGCGTAGTTGAAAGGCTGAGGAAAGTTCAGCTCTTTCTGACTCGTGAGATTGAAATTTTGGAAATGACTCAGCGCATTCAGTCTGAGATTAAAGGCGAAGTTGGTAAGCAGCAGCGCCGATTCTACGTCAAGGAGCAGCTTAAGTTGCTGCAAAAGGAGCTCGGCGAGCTCGATGGTAAGGCTAATAGCCCGTCGTCAAACGAACCTCAAGAACTGAGAGACAGAGTTGAAAAAAGTCAGATGAGCTCGGAGGCAAAGGCCGCTGCCACGAAGGAAATTGATCGTATGGCCGTGATGCAGTCTGGAAGCCCAGAATACACCGTGAGCCATACCTACGTAAATTGGCTTCTTGATATTCCCTGGGGCACATATACCCAAACAAAAGTTGATTTGGCTGCAGCGCGCAAAACACTCGAAGACGAACATCACGGGCTCAACAAAGTGAAGAAACGTGTTCTGGAGTTCTTAGCTGTTTATGCGCTGAAAGGGGAGCTTAAGGGACCCATCATGCTACTCGTAGGACCTCCAGGTGTCGGAAAAACGAGTTTAGGGAAGTCTGTTGCTACAGCTTTGGGGCGCAAGTTCCACAGGATTGCTTTGGGGGGCGTTCGTGATGAATCTGAGATCCGAGGACATCGTCGGACATACATTGGTTCGATGCCGGGAAAAATTGCTGATGCGTTGAAAAAGTGTGGCAGCATGGACCCTGTCATTCTGCTCGATGAGGTTGACAAGCTTGCTCATGATTTTCGCGGTGATCCTTCAAGTGCTCTTCTCGAGGTTCTCGATTCTGAGCAAAATCATTCATTTGTCGATCATTACCTGAATGTGCCACTCGACCTGAGTAAAGTTCTCTTTATAGGCACTGCAAACATGTTGTCTCAGTTGCAAGGTCCGTTGCGGGACCGCATGGAAGTCATCGAGCTTGAAAGCTATACACTCGATGAAAAGGTAAGCATCGCTCAAAAGCATTTGCTGCCTCAGGTCAGCGATGAGCACGGATTGTCTGGTCATTTGAAATTCAGCATTTCAGATAAACTTCTGGAGCATGTGATCAGCGGCTATACCCGTGAGGCCGGGGTGAGGCAACTGCGTCGTGAACTTGCATCAATTGCACGTGGCCTTGTTCATGAGCACGTCGAAAAAAATTCATCTGCTCCCCAGAGTTCTAAGGTGAGTGGGCGTGCTGGAGTCCGTCAGAGAGCTCTTGCTCGCAAAGACATCGACCGTATTTTGGGTAAACCCTCGTTTTTGGAGTCAGTTAAACCGGCGCGCCTTGCTGTGGGTGTGTCAACTGGGTTGGCATACACGCCGGTGGGTGGGGATGTACTTCACATCGAATCGGTACGTATTGATGATGGCAAAGGCCATCTGACAATCACAGGGCAATTGGGGGAGGTGATGCGTGAGAGTGTTCAAACGGCACTCGCGCTCATTAAAGCGCGGGCAGGTGTATGTGGAATTGAACTCAGGCAAGTGCAAAATTCCGATTTGCACGTCCACTTTCCGGCAGGTGCTGTCAAGAAAGACGGTCCGAGTGCGGGCATAGCAATCTTCAGCGCACTGACTGGACTTTTCTCCTCAAGAAGTTTGCCATCTGATTTGGCAATGACGGGTGAAATATCTCTACGGGGTGATGTTTTGCCGGTGGGAGGAATCAAAGAAAAGTTGTTGGCGGCGCACCGCTATGGAATTAAGCGGGTTTTGGTTCCGTATGATAACTTGAGGGATGTTGAAGAACTGCCTGCGACCGTGCGCTCGTCGTTGGATGTGGTTGGCGTGCGCAAAGTAGATGAAGTTCTTGAAGCCAGTTTTGGGCGACCGGTGCGAACAGGAGTGAAGAAGAGTGGCCGTATATCTCGATCATAATGCCACGAGTCCTGCAACACCGGAGCATTTAGCGAAGCTATTTGCACTTTTGCAAAATGTCAGTGCAAACCCGTCGAGTCCGCATGCTCCTGGGCGTGGAGCAAACGTTGCCCTCACTGATTGCAGGAAAAGTATAGCTCAAAGCTTGTCCTGTGAGCCTGCAGAGATTGTGTTTGTCTCCGGTGGTTCAGAGGCAAACAATCTTGCTACCGCAGGTGTGTTGCGCGCACTGAGCAGCGATCTGAGTGGTCTACATGCTGTCACTTCGGCAATTGAGCATCCCTCTGTTCTTGAGCCGCTCAGATTTCTCGAGAGCAATGCGGGTCTGCAGCTAACCATTTTGCCTGTCAATTCTGAGGGTCGTATCATTCTCTCAGAGCTTGTTGCCTCTATCAGAGAAAACACGGCACTCGTGAGCATCATGGTTGCAAACAACGAGACTGGTGCTGTTCAGCCGATGAAAGATTTTGCAGAGTGGCTTCATCAGGCGCGCTGGTCAAAGATAAAACCAGGACTCAACTGGAGAGAAAATTCGGTTCATCATTGGCCTGAATGGGCTCATGGTCTGGCTCCAGAGATTAATCAGGCTCATTTGCAAAACCTTCATCTACACGTGGATGCAGTCCAAGCGTATGGAAAGCTCCCCTCGGAACTATGGAACAGTGTTGGTTTCGACTCTGTAAGTTTGTGTGCGCACAAACTTGGAGGGGTTCCTGGCGTAGGTGTGCTACTGCTCCGTCGGGGAAGGAAATTTGAGCCGTTGATCAGAGGTGGGGCACAGGAGCGCTCCCGCCGCGCTGGAACCGAAAACTTACCAGGAATATTGAGTTTTGGTATCGTTGCACAGGCTGTGAGCCAACCGGAGTGGTGGCAAGACTATGGTCGACAACTGAAAAGACTAGAGAGACTCAGAGAAGTTTTCAGAAGCTTTGAAGGTGTGAAGATCAACTCACCAGAAACCAACTGTCTACCTAACACCTTTAATGTGTCGGTTGACCTCCCGCACCTTAAAGGTGAGGACGTACTCATGGAACTCGATTTACGAGGGTTTTATCTGAGCAGTGGCTCCGCCTGTAGTAGCGGAGTCAATCGTCCATCGCATGTTTTGCTGGCTTTGGGGCGCTCAGTCCGTGAGGCGAGCAATGGCCTCCGCTTTTCCTTGTCAGCCGCCACAACCGATCAAGAGTTAGATCATCTTTGTCAGGCCCTCTCCGATATTTTTTTAAAGCGTTGAAATCCGATTTGATTCGCCCTATACAGGCCAAAAGTTTGGTGCATCGGCTGCATAGTCCCGACGCACTAGCTCAATCAACGGGTGAGGGTGGAATGATGGAGTCAGAATTACTTGTCTTCAGTGGTAATGCAAATCCCCAGCTCGCCAAGCGTATTTGCGAATGGCTCGACGTACAGCTTGGAACGGCTCTCATTGGTCGCTTCTCAGATGGCGAAACCCGCGTTGAAATTGAATCAAATGTGCGCGGTCGCGATGTGTTTGTGATTCAACCGACTTGTGGGCCAGCTAACGACAACATCATGGAACTTCTCATTCTTGTAGATGCTTTACGCCGTGCGAGCGCACAGCGTATCACTGCAGTTATCCCGTATTATGGATATGGTCGTCAGGAGCGCAAAAGTGCACCTCGAACTCCAATTACTGCAAAGTTAATTGCAGACCTTCTTGAGAGTGCGGGTGTCAGTAGAGTTCTCACACTTGAACTTCACACAAGCGCCATCCAGGGATTTTTCAACGCGCCTGTCGATCATCTGTTTAGTAAACCAGTCTTTTATGAGCATCTTGCAAGAATGGGGCTTGAGGAGCCGATTGTTGTTTCTCCGGATGCTGGTGGTGTTGAGCGGGCACGGGCACTTGCAAAACTGCTGGATTGTGGCTTGGCGATCGTGGACAAGCGCCGTGACAGACCTGGTGTGTCCCAGGTGATGCATCTGATTGGCGACGTTAAAGACAAAACAGCAATTATTGTGGATGACATTTGCGATACCGCTGGGACACTGAGTCAAGCTGCAAACACGCTTAAAGAGCGAGGTGCGAAGCGTGTTCTCGCGGCTGTTACTCACGGAATCTTTACTGGCCCTGCGGTCCAAAGAATTGAGGAAAGCGCAATTGATGTTTTGCTCACCACGGACTCTATACCTCTGCGACCAGAGGCTGCACAGTGCTCCAAATTTCAGGTACTCAGTGTTGCGGAGCTTTTAGGTAAAGCAATTCGGCGCATTCATAACAGCGACTCGGTGAGTAGCTTGTTCATTTAAAGCACTCGAAAAACGGGCAAATCTTTTTACTGTCAATTTGTTGACTAAAATTGGCCAAGCGGTTAGTTTCCGGAACAGACCTTACGTTTTTATATGAAAGCCCTTTAATTGTGGGCTTCTTAATTTGGGGGGATGTTCCATGAAGGGAACTCGCGTACAGACCATGGCTTCTGTTTTGGTCACCCTGGTTGCTCCTGCAGCCTTAGCTATCCAATCGAATCCTCTCGAAGACAAAGTCTCAAACAAGCACACACACCATGAAATGCCATCGATGTGGCAAATACCTGCTCCGGGCCAAACGTTAGCGCGCGTACCGTCAGCCTCTGCGCTCTTTGAGACTGTTGGCGCATTGGGAACAGTCCTCACCGTTGATCCTGTAACTCAATCTCCGAAATCAAGATTTGGACGGCTGCCTCTCATGTTAAGTCAGGTATTCGGAGGCGATAAGGCGCTTGCCCGTTGGATCTCTGCAGCAGAAAAATCTGAAAAAAGTAAGGCAGCTTACGAAAAGCAATTGGAGATGTATTTGCGTCATTTTGCGAAGCAGCATGAAAGTGAGTTAGGTCTTTCCGGCCTCAAACTCGTGTGGGATTCGCAAAAGTTTTTCTTAGACCGCCAACACACATTTGCGAGTTTTCAAATTGGCGCGGGAGATGCTCTCGTCGAGGCAGCTGAGTTGACCTTCCGGTTCACTGATGGGCAGCTTGTCAATATCATCACAAAAACTTTCAACGCCGAGGAAATGAACTTGGATGCCATCCGTGTGGATGGCCAGCGTGCGTCCGAGGCGGCCCGCGCCGTTTTGGGTCCTAATGCTCGACTCAGTTCGACTCGCGTGACAAAGCTCTGGATTCCTGAGGCTAATGGCCGCTCATACAAGCTTGAGCCTGCGATAAAGTTTGAGGCTTCCTCTGCAACGGGAGAACTCTACACAGTGGTCGCTCACACTGAGCGAAACGAAATTCTTTCATGGAATGCGCAAAATATTTTTGTGGACTCACGAGTCAGCGGAGTTATCAACCAGCGTACGCCTTCGGGTCCTCAGCAGAGTGTTGCTTTTCCTTACGTGAGAGCACAAGTAAAGTCTGGTGGTTGGTTCGGAAGAACGCGGACAGTTGAAGCAGATGCCTCGGGTGTTTTGAAACTGTCTGGGCAGCCTCAAGCTGTCGTGCAATTGAATTCAGCACGAGTGAAGGTTGTTAACAGCACCGGTCGCTCGGCAAGTGTCGAGGTTCAAGGTGATGCGTTTTTCGATGCACGCACCAACTCTACCCTTGCAGAAAACACAACGTATTTTCATCTTCTCGTAGCGCAAAGTTGGGCGCGCCCTGTGATCAACCCGAGATGGTTCTCAACTCAACTTGTTGCGAACGTGAACATTGGCGACATTTGTAATGCCTTTTGGAACGGGCGAACGGTTAATTTTTTCCAGGCCGGAAGTAAGCGTCTTGCAAACGGTAAAACTTTGGGTTGTTCCAATACAGGCGAAAACGCGGATGTTGTGTACCACGAATGGGGACACGGTCTTCATCACAATACGGGTGGAATCCGTGACAGGGCATTCTCGGAAGGAATTGGTGACACGGTTTCACAACTCATCACTGGCTCACCAGATGTTGGCCCCGGCTTTTTCACAGATGGTCGTCCGGTTCGTAATCTCGACGGGGAATATATGTACCCGCCAAAGGCGAACGAGCGTGAAGTTCACAAGGAAGGTCTGATTTTTGGTTCCGCCTATTTTCACCTAACTCAGGACTTGATTGAGAAGTATGGAAACGAAGTGGGTCGTGCAACGGCAAGACAGTGGTTCCTCAAAGCACTCTATACTGCAAGTCAGTACACTGATGTTTATGAGACACTTCTGGCTCTCGATAGCGAACCGCTCAACGAAGATGTCCGCGGACCAAACTATTGCATTGTGAATGGAGCGTTTGCTCGACACGGTCTGGCAAGCAAAGATCAAGCCTGCAGATAATCGAGAGGTTCGTAAACACTTGATTCGTGTGTGACAGGGGATGCTCTTTTTTACCTAAAGAGTGAGGCGAAGGATGTGCGGATTTGGTTTCCCCCTTCGCCTTCAAATATTTCACCATGGTTCACTATAATTCGTCGCGGATTCAGCTCTGCAAGCTGTTCAACAAACTTAAGCAGTTCCTGTCTGTTTTTGGTTAGAAACCATTTGAGAACACGCGTGGGAGCACAGCAGTCGCCCATGTTGTTGAGGCCGTATAATGTTTGCCTCAGCCATGAACCTCCAAGTTTTACGTTCATCATGAGATCGCACACGATGAGGGTGCGGGTCTGAGGGTGAAAAACGACACTTTCCTCAAACCTAACCCCGGGAACTGCAAAAAACTCAAGCTCTCTGCAAGGGGTGACGTAGGGGACGTCATTTGTGAACAGCACTCGGTCTCTCAGTTGAGTGCCGTTGTTGAAGTAGGAATGAGGACACGCGATCTGTGCTTGTGGAAACTTCTCCGCAAACCACGCCAGGTCAGTCGTGTGATACTTATTGGGAGCAACGACGCAACGCACAAAGCCGAGTGAGGAAAGCCAGTCGAGTTCCGACTGAGCAAGTACCATTGGATTGTGTACCCAGACCTCTCCATTCCTAAGGCGAATGACAGTCATCCGCCGTGCCAATGGATTCGACCAAGTGCCATCGAGCACCCAAACCGACTGTGCAATTTCGTTCGGAGGTGCATAGGGATAGCGTATGAGTTCTGGACTCTGTGGTGTTTCCGTCATAATCACAATTCAACCATGGAACGGTCTGGATTTATACAACAACAGGTGTTGACGTATTGGCATCTCATGAGGATCTAATGCTCCAGATTGAGTGAAAGGTAACAAAGAAAATGCACTCCGGTTTTGAAATTGAAACTGTGACTTTGCCACGGGTTGATGGCAGCCAGTCGCACAGTCTGAGCTTTATTGAGCATGATGGCGCGAAGATTGCATATGATTACGAAGCTGCTCGCTCCGGAGTAGCCACCCATCTTTTGGTATTGGTGAATGGATTCGTGAGGCCGCGCGCCGATTTTAGAGCATTTCGAAAGCGCATTCATGCCCAGATGCCTCATCTTGCAAGTTTGGCATTAGACAATCGGGGAGCAGGAGACACCGAGGGTGGTCTGGAAGGTTTGACGGTCGAAACGATGGCAAAGGACGCTGCATTTCTGGCAAAAACTTATGCATCTGCGCTGTCATTATCTGGCTACCATGCTTTGGGAATCAGTATGGGAGGAATGATTTGTCAAGTCTGGGCTGCGTGTGACCCTTGCGTAAGTGCGGTTACTCTTGTGAGTACGACTGCCGGAGGCAATCGTCGTGTTTGGCCCGCAGGCACCGATGAGGCAAAAGCTAGAGAGAAAGGCTTCACCTCATGGCCTCAGGATTTTGAGAGCATGCACAAGAGAATGGTGCGTTATTTTGGTTCAAAGTTCAGAAAGTCATCACCACTGCTCATCGAAATGATGGTAAAAAACATGCTCAAATCGCAGGGAGAGGGCTCTGCTCACAGCAAAGCCGAGGCTCAGTACAATGCGACTGTGAGCTTCGATGGCACAGGCTATGCAAAACGAATTGTCTGCCCAACACTCGTTCTGACCGGAACCGAAGATGAAATTATTCCAAAAGAAAACGCAGATGGGCTTTGTTCATTGATATTACACGCAAAAAAGGTTGAACTCGAAGCAATGGGGCACCTGCTCCTCATCGAGGACCCTGAAAATTTTGTTGCATCGGTGCGCAGTTTTATTGAGGGTCAGGTGGTAGGCTAAGGAGTTGTCGTGAGCCAAAAACATGCCCTTGATATGAGTGAAGTTTCTTGGAAATCCTGGTGTGCTGAGAAAGGCTTCAAGCCGTTTCTCGGGACGCAAATTATGGAATGGATGACCAAAAAGAACTGTCTCAATCCCCAAATGTTTTCAAACGTGTCCGTTAGCTTGCGGGAGTTGTTGACTCAAGAGTTTAACTGGCAGCTGCCAACAATCGATACCCTTCTTCAATCAGATGATCAGTCAGAAAAAATTCTTCTCAAAACACACGACAATCTTTTCACTGAGTGTGTCCTCATGCCCAGTGAAAACAGAGTGACTCTCTGTGTGAGCAGTCAAGTCGGCTGTCGCATGGCCTGTAACTTTTGCCAAACCGGAAAAATGGGTTTGACGCGTAGCCTGTCGCGAGGGGAGATCATCGCGCAGGTGATTCTTGCGAATCTGAGATTGCATGAGCGCGGAATTGACCGCAGAGTCACGAATATAGTCTTCATGGGTATGGGCGAGCCTCTCGACAATTTTGAAGAGGTTGTGTCTGCATGCGATGTGCTCATTGACCCACGTTTTTTTGGCCTCTCAAAACACAGAGTCACTGTTTCTACTTCGGGTTTAGTTCCTGAAGTAGAAAAACTGGGTCAGCGTCTT
>JBEAPS010000282.1:0-3309 GCA_041164285.1 Pseudomonadota bacterium | reverse complement strand
TGAAGCGAGCACGAAGACCCCGGGATTTCTCGCCGAACTGAACAACCAAGCCTGTGAAGCACTTGGAGACTACGGAAAAAGTCTAGGCTTCGTGTTCCAATACGCCGACGACCTCCTCGACTATACAGGAAACCAGGAGGCAATTGGCAAGGCTGTTGCCTCTGACCTTCGCAATGGAAAAGTCACCCTACCGCTCTTGTGCGCCCTAGAGAATGAGGCAACTATGCACAAGCAAGAACTCCACGACAAAGTTAAAAAATGCCTCATCGCTGGTGAGTGCACAAACCAAGAAATGCTCCTTATTACAGATCTCGTGCGAACGAGGGGGGGCATAGATTCGGCTCTAGCTCTTGGTCAACAGCAAGTAGAAACAGCACAAACCGCGCTACAAAGAGCAGAAACACTGATCACGAATAAGCAGAACGCTGATAAAAATCTGGACATCTTAATGGCGCTCCCAAAAGCATTATTAACGCGGAGTGCATAATTATGACCGGAGACACAAAGCTCAACATCTGCACACTGCCCAACGGCCTTCGATTCATTCACAGCAGAAGCGTTGAAACGGCCAGCTTCGAATTTTCTATGCACATTGACACCGGATCACGTGACGAAACCGCAGAAACAAATGGAGTCTCGCACTTTCTCGAACACATGATGTTCAGAGGCTCTCAGAACTACCCAAATTCCGTTCTGCTCGCTTCCGCAATGGAGTCATTCGGAGGCGAGGCGAATGCCATGACCTCAGTTGAAAACACTGTTTATTGGCTCAAGGGATCTACAAAAAAAATAGATGCCGCGGCAGAAATCTTTGCTGAGTTTTTTTTAAAGCCGAACTTTGCAGACTTTGAAACCGAGCGGGACATCATTCTTCAGGAGTTGGCAAGCGACTACAATGAGGCTGGCGACAACATCGACTGTGAAACTTTATCCATGGGCGGAATGTTTCCGAATCATGCCCTCGGACTCCCCATCATTGGAACCGAGGCCACCGTCAGTAGCCTGAGAGTGGAGCATCTGAAAGCCAAGCACTCAGTGCATTATAGACCACAGCGATGCATTCTCAGCTTAGTTTCACCGTGCACCTTCGAACAAGCGGTACGTCGAGCTGAGTCGGCATTTGCTCACAAATGGTCACACATTTGTGAAACTGAGTTCGCAAGAAACACAATTCCTGAAAGTTATTTTGAAAACAAAAAAAGAACACTTATTCTTCAAAATAATTCCGACAACCAATATAGCCTCAAAATAATGCTTCCTGGCGCAGGTGGTTTAAATAAAAAAGTTGTTGAGGATATCATCGTCGAGCGACTTCTCGATGACGGAATCTCATCAAGACTTCCTGCAACTGTTAGAGAAAAATACGGACTCGTCTACGACATAAGCGCAGACGCGCAATCATTCGCAGACGTTGGAACGTTCAGCGTTGATGCAACCATTTCGCAGGACTCAATGCAGAAACTTTTGGACGTTCTCGCTGAAGAACTGTGTAGTGTTTGTCTATCACCACCTAGCCATGCGGAACTTGAACGTCTAAAATTCCGTTATCTTTTCGACCTTGAAGTTCTTCATGAAAGTCACTCTCGACTCATATCACGCGAAGTTTCTCAACTTTTTCTTGAGACGCCACTGACGCTAAAAGACGAGTGCGAAATCGTAAAATCTATAACGCCAGATCAGGTTCTTACCGCTGCGCAAAGAATTTTAACACACCATCGACAAACCGTTGTGCTTGTTGGGCCAAGGGCGCGAAAATTCAGAAGTCCAATTGAAAAATTTCTAGACCAACTTAACCGCTGCGGAGGATGAATATGCGATTCACAAAACCGAAAAAAGTCTCAACGCTCGATATTCGCTCATTCACCGAGGGCACCAAAAACGATGTGCGAAACTTCATTTTTGAACTCGGAACGGGGTTAAGAGAATATGGTTTTGTGATTATTGAGGGTCATGGTGTGTCAGGGGAGCTTGTCAAGTCATGCTACGCACACACGAAATCGTTTTTTGAATTACCTCAGGAAACTAAAAGCAAATACATCATTCCACAAAACGCGGGTCAGCGTGGCTACACACAGATGAAGCAAGAACATGCCAAAGACTCTCAACACCCCGACATCAAGGAGTTTTGGCATGTTGGCCGGGAACATTTCACGCACTCTGAAAACACAGAAAGATATCCGAAAAATATTTGGCCTACAGAACACATCCCAAAGTTTAAAGACGATTTTGTAGAGCTTTATTCGCAACTAGAGACAATGGCATCAACTCTACTGCAAGCAACTTCTCTTTATCTTCAACTACCCAAAAACACCCTTTCGAATATGATTGTTGACGGCAACAGCATTATTCGCGCGCTCCACTATCCGGCGTTGGACGAACGCGAGTTCAAGAGTGGAGCGGTACGGGCAGCAGCGCACGAAGACATCAACTTTATAACGATCCTCTGTGAAGCAACCGAGTCAGGCCTTGAGCTTCTCACACATGATGGCCAGTGGCTTTCCGTTGAATCTGGACCGGGACAAATGGTCGTAGACTCTGGCGACATGCTCAGCAGAATTTGTAACAACGTTATTCCATCAACAACGCACCGCGTCGTCAATCCACCAACTGGCCAGAATGTAGCCAGATACTCGATGCCCTTTTTTGTTCACCCACACTCTCAGTGTGAGCTCAACGTACTCAAATCATGCACAACGCCCCAAAGCCCTGCAAAGTACCCACCGATACTTGCAGATGAGTTTTTGCGGCAACGCTTGAGAGAAATTGGTCTCATTAAAAACTAAACCTTGTTTTCAACTGGAAGAGAGAAAATGCAAACACATCAGAATACAACCAAAGCCTCAGCTCACGGGAGCCCAGACGCAGAGGCTATTCTTGAGGTCAAAGGCCTCGTGACCAGCTTTACAATTGGTCAGCGCCAATTCAACGCTGTGGATGATTGCTCATTCAGTGTGAAAAAAGGAAAAACCCTAGGAATTGTTGGTGAGTCTGGCTGCGGCAAGTCGGTGACGAGTTTATCGATTATGCGCCTCATTCCCACACCGCCCGGCAACATCAAATCGGGCGAAATATGGTTCGAGGGCAAGAACATTCTGACTATTTCTGAAGAAGAGATGCGCTCCCTCCGCGGCAACAAAATATCAATGATATTTCAGGAGCCCATGACAAGCCTGAACCCAGTGTTTACGGTTGGTGATCAGATCTCAGAGGTGTTCCGTATCCATCGCGGTAAAAACAAAAAAGAAGCAAGAGAGCTTTCCATTGAAATGCTGCGTAAGGTGCGCATCCCATCGCCGGAAGTTCGAATTG
>JBEAPS010000281.1:0-5206 GCA_041164285.1 Pseudomonadota bacterium | reverse complement strand
TACGTTTGTGGACGGACTTTTTTTGATTTGTCTCTTAGGTCGTCGTTGACTTTTTGCCTTAGCACGAAATCGCTCAAGTGAGTTGAGTGATGAATAACCAGCAAGTTGCGCAACCTGTTTGGCGCTGATGCCGCAATCAAGCCAGCGAAGGATCGCGTGGTTTCTGAGGCTTTCAGAATTGTAGGGTATTCCCAGAATTTCTTCACAAATTTCATAAATGACGAACTTAACTCCGTGACGGTGAAGCCCGTCGGATTTGAGCTTTCTGCTGATATTTAGAAAGCCAAAAAACAACTTATCTTGTGGTCCAACATTTAGGTTAAGTTGAAGTCTCACTTCCTTAAGCTTTTGAAGATTGATCGCGATCTCTTGATTTCCTGAAATCATGCGTTCGTTTTGTCCAGCAATTCTTACTGTGACATTAAAGTTCTCGCTGCCCTGTGATCCAACAAACAGAACGTCGGACCATTTGACCTGAGCGAGTTCAGTTGCCTTTAGTCCACACTCACCCAACAACTGGACGAGAGCTAGGTCTCGAATTGCTTTAGGATCATTTGTGCGAGTGCGAGATGTGAGAACTTGCATCAACTGAAAATAGTGTTCAGGTCGAACAGTGAGGAGGTCGTGAGTTGGCTGACGAGGTGATTTCATTTCAAGCATTGGGGATCTGCTGATGATATTCTCTTTAACAAGAAAGTGCAGAAAGGTTCTGACACTCATCAGCGCGCGCCGAACACTCGCCGGTGACTTTCGTCCGTGGCCTGCCAGGTAGGCAATCCAGCGTTCCTGAAAATGACTTTGAAAGTCTTGGGGATCAATTTTTTCTGACATTAGGAACTGACAAAAGATTGAGAGGTCATTCCTGTATGCAGAAATCGTATGCACTGACTTGCCGTGGAGTTTCAGTCTGTTGATGAAGCGCAGAAGAAGCGGTGTGAGCTTGTCGGCTCTGAATTCTTTCGCCTGGTTGGCTAAATGTTGTGCGCCCACTTCCAACTCGTGTGACTTTGACGCATCTGTCATTTTAAACAACCTCAAGAAAAGAATTGATTTGTGATCCGGCTGTGGGTCAGCTCGATCAGAATATCATCGCCCAGCTGTGACTTGGAGAGGATGTCAAAATGTGACGCCATTGCAAGAGCCGGCGTTGTGTGTGTTGACGAGCCGACCCTCTTGGCTTGTCCCCCGAGTAGCTTCGGTGCCGTAAAAATATGCATAACGTCGAAGCTATTTGCTTCAAATAAGAGCGAGAGAAGAGCAGCACCACCTTCGACAAAAATACTTTGTGGCATCCGCCCCAACCAAGAAACCATACACTCGCCTTGGAGCGTGTCTCTAATGGCCTCTCCGGTTGTTTTGGAAGTATCGGAACCCAAGGCAATACTGGTTACGCGTCTATTGAGTTTGTCGGCGATTCGCAGTGAATGGTCTGCCGGACTCATGATTGCCACTTGCCGGTTGTCAGCTGCCATAAAAAGCCGTTCCAAGCTAGATGCATGCTCTTCGTTTTCAGGATTGAATCGCCCGCGAGGGTCGATCACGCAAACATGAGGTTGCCGATTGTTCGGCCTCCAGCAGTCACGTGCAGTGAGAAGGGGTTTATCTTTGATGAGCGTGGAAAAGCCAACCGCTGTGACGTCGTACTTGCGCCTGAGCCAGTGTCCGTGAGCACGTGCCGTTGGTCCAGTGATCCACTGAGAGTTGCCGAAGATGTCGGCTGTTGCACCATCAAGTGTTTGTGCCCATTTGCCAACTATCAGAGGCCGATTGAGTGAGTTTTGAACGAGAAATGGGAGGAGCCACGCTGTGACAGCTGCTCTGGATTGCCGATCGCTCAACTCTATTGGGATTTGAAGTTTGCGAATGTACTCGAATCCTTGGCCGCTGACTTTGGGGTTGGGATCTGTGAGCGCGGCATGAAGTTGGGCAATTCCCGAGTTTTTAAAGAGTTCGCAACAGGGTGGCTGCCTACCGTAATGCGAGCAAGGCTCGAGTGTGACGAACACTTCAGATGAGTCCGCGCGCAAGCCTTGTGCATGGAGCGTATCGAATGCAACTCGTTCAGCGTGGCGTCCCCCAATCATTTCCGTTGCGCCCGCGGCAAGAATAACTCCGTCCTTCACGATGAGGCAGCCAACGGCAGGGTTTGGTATGGTATGACCCACACCTTGCATGGAGACAATGAGAGCTCGTCCCATCGGCGTCTCAGAGTAAGAATCCTGATTTATTGATAAAAGCGTATCTTGTTGTTGTTTTGGTCCCAAAATCGACGTTTCGATGTGACCCCCGAGTCCGAATCCTGCGGGAAGGAGTTGCGTCATTTGGCTTGCCTTTCAGTAGACAGAGTGGTAGCCCAACCAGCCAAGAGGGTCATGACTGGTGTGGTGGATTCGGCCGTGGTCGGCAGTCCCCAGTCTGGTTATGTCCGGATAAACGAGCGGCAGAGCCGCATAAAAGCATGCAAGGAGAAGTAACATGCAACAGACCACGCAGCAATCACAAGAACTGGTAGCTCAATTTGGCAAACATGCTAACGACACTGGTTCAACAGAAGTTCAAGTGGCACTTCTAACGACGAGAATCAACACGCTGACCGAACACTTTAAGATCCACAAGAAAGACTTTGCTGGCCGTCGGGGCTTGCTCAAGCTTGTGAGTCAGCGTCGTGGTCTGCTCGATTACCTGCGCCGCAAAGATGAAGCCCGTTACGTGAAGCTCATCGGTGCACTCAACCTTCGTAAATAAGAATCGTTTGTGTGCTCAACAAAAAAAAGTCCCCTCAATGGGGACTTTTTTTTGTCAGAATGCTGAGGTTTCTACTTGTTCTGCAAGAATTTCACCCAGTGACTCAACAAATTGGGCGGAAAAATCGAACTTTAAGCCTGCGGCCTTGAACAACTCGGGGAGGTTGCGCTGAGCCCCGAGAGTGAGAGAAAAAATGTAGTCTTCAACTGCTTTTTGATAATTCTGTTTGCTAGTTTTCCACAGCTGCACCGCCCCAAGTTGGGCAATCCCATAATCGATATAGTAAAAGGGAGAAGTCATTGGATGCGGCCTGCTCAGCCAGCCAAGTTCTTCGTAGGCCTCATGCTCAGACCAGTCAATGTTGGGTCGATATTTTTGAGACAAACTTTTCCAAAGCCGCGAGCGGTCGTTGGGATCGAGTAATTTATTTTCATAAACGTCATGCTGCCACTCATCAATCAATGCCATAAATGGCCAAAATTGAAGTGCATTGTAGCAGTGCAGAGCCCATGCTCTTTGTGCATCACCTCGTCGGGGCCAGAACTCCGACAAAAATGGCTGAGAGAGAAACTCGATGCCCATGGATGCAAACTCACAGAACTCCAGTCCAGGTTGTCGTGCTAATGGGTTTCGGATTTGCAAAGTTGCAGAACCGTGGAGTGCGTGGCCAAACTCATGAAGTAAAGTAAATGCATCGCGGAAGTTACCGGCGAAGTTTCCAAAAATAAATGGCGATTTGCTTTTGGGTAAGACTACGCAGAATGCTCCGGGAGCCTTGGCTCTTCGGGGGTGAATATCAATGTACCCCTGCTGCTGCATATTTGAAAAAAATTTTCCGAATCCGGAATGAATATTCGAAAAAATGCGGCCTGCCGCCTTTTCGAGCTCAAATAAATCTCCCTGACAGGGTTTTTCGGAAGGGCTAAACTTAGGCCAGAAATTCGTGTCCCAAGGCTTCAGTGTCGCTGTCCCAAGGCTCAGCAGCTGTTTCGATTGTAAATTCGAAACCATTGGGACAATTGCCGTGCGAATGCTATCTCTGAAAGTTCTGCAGTCTTGAGAATTGTAGTCAAATCTTCCAAGGTCCAGAAAGCAGAGTTCATTATACGAGGAGGCACCGGCAGCTTCGGCCTGTGCGATTCGATTCTCGAGCAGCCGTGTAAAAAGTGCTTCGAGATATCCAGAAGCCTCATGCATCTTCTTCCAATATCCTTCGAATGCATTTTTTCTGACTTCCGAACGTGCATCATTGAGCTTTCCGACCACGACACCTAAAGGTGTCGATCGCCCCTGAAAGTCGCATTGTGTGTGAGAAGAAAAATCTTTGAACTCCCTGACGAGACTATTTTCTTCAATTTGCAGATTTGCAAGTTTCGGATGTGTATATCTTCTGCGCGTCTTGACTTCGTCTGCTAATTTTTGTTTGTCGTCGGCATGCATTGAGCCACGCCAAACTGATTTTAGATAAATATCCATGAGCTCAGCTCGCGCAGCCATGATTTGAGAAAGAACCCTGGTCTCGAAATGTGCAATTCGTTCCTTTGAATTTGTATCATCGACATTGAGGGACAAGAGAAGGTCAAGCTGCGTTTGGGTTTCACTGATTGCGTCGGAGAGCTCAGAAAACGTATCGTACCACGTTCGCGCTGAGGAAAAACTGTCAGGCTCCACTCTGAGTTGATCGAGAACGGTAGCAACATCGTCCTCATTCTCTGGATTAAACCCTTGTTTAAGTAATTGCTCTGGGTTCACGTTATTTGGTAAAGACGGGTTCACCACTCCCCCTTAAAATGCGCAAGGAAATAGTTGGCTTTCTTTTTTAAGCTCGGATGACTCATCTCTGTTCGAGAATATGATGATGTTTTTCTCTATTCTTGTAGGGGCAGCCCTAAAGCTCATGACGCGGCGAAATGGTTGTGGCGGAAGAACAGCGAGTGATGGAGTGAAGTCAATTCCCAGAGATTGACCGTCCGGGCTCTTAAGTATGTTTGTAGAGCTGTTTCTGAAGCTTTTTGTAATTGGAAAGAGGAGGACTGTGACATCTTCCTCAAGTTGTCCCCACCATCCGAGAACCGGAATATACCCGCTCTTGTTTGGCGTAAATAAAAACTCGGGATCGTTTGCCTCGTATCCCACCTCGGTTGCAATGAGTGGCTCTTGCTGTGAAATTGCATCTTGCGTGAAAAAACTTTCGGAAACATATCGCACGTTAAATGTAGTCGATTGAATATAACGCCGAGCTGCCTTGTGCGGTGTATATGACCAAGCAAGGTGAACCCCTGGATAAATTGGATTTGACAGATGCAGTCCGCTGAGATGTCCTCGTCCAGAGAAAATGACTCTTTCCTGCAGATTCCTGTTAAAAATCCTTAAAAGTGAAACACGACTCGGCTCACTGGATGCCATCGATTCGCCGGCTCCAATGGAGGAAGCTGCACGAATGATGGTGGCTGCGATGGGT
>JBEAPS010000280.1:0-8835 GCA_041164285.1 Pseudomonadota bacterium | reverse complement strand
ATAGCTTCAAGTTTCAAGGCGACGGACTGGCTGACTTGGCCGTTACGGGCAACACCAAAGCTCGTTCTGGTGAATTACGAAAATCGGGTCAGCTCCCCAAGCTTATCCTTCGACTTTGCCCCTCATCTACGCTTAGATGTTTCGAGTTTCTTCGAAAAACCTCAACGATGCCCGCTCACTTTTTGTCCTACAAAACAATGAACGGAAACAGAGAAACAGTTCAGTTTCACGACCCCAAAAATACACTTAAATGGCACGATTCAACCCTGAGTGATACCGTGACAATCATGATCGCCGGAATGACGGGTGCAACGCGCTCCAGCTTCCGTACAGATCTTTTTGACTGGGAGGATTACGTTTCACTTCGGAGCTTTATTCGCCGTTCAGCCGGACGAATAACTCAGGAATTAAACACTCAGAGTCCTGATGTGGTGCAAAAAGAATTTTTAAAGAATCATGTCATCGAGACTCTTGGATTGATTAACGAAGCCTCTGACAGACCAACCTTTCCTCTCGGTCCCACCTGGGACTCTCAGCTTTTCCGAGAACTGCTCAACAGCGACCTAATGCCTAAAGAGCAAAGTCAGGTGGAGGTTGAACAACCACTGCCGGGACAGCTCGTTCAAGGCACCGTGATTGAGGGAGTTGTCTATCCGGATAGTGAAAGTGGACGAATTCAAATTTATCAAGACATAACTGAACCAGGTAGTGAGGGAACTGCCTGGGAACTGGTTTTGATGCGGGACTTGGATCCCAAGCTCAAACGATTTGACTTTGTTCATGAAATTCGAAGAACCGGTATCAACGGAAATAAGATGCGAGCACTGAAGTTCGTCAACAGACGCAGCGACGGGACCCTTTTAGGCTCTCGCATCGTTAAGGTGAAGGTCGAGGGGCTTTCACTCCCCTGATTCAAGGCTTTTTCTGCGACACCGATATGACTCCTAGAGGAAATTTGACACACGGCCTAAAGTCATCTGGCCAACCAGTCAAATTGATCCGATACTTAAAGGAATCGACGGGTTAGCCCGTCCTCCACTTGTATTAGGAACCTGGGGAGGGCTTTGATTGAGCATATCAGACAACAACTCAGCGACACTCTGGACGTCGGATTTGAGCCCTCAAGCGTTCTTCAGAGACCGTGTGATTGAAGCGCAAAGTCGACAAGGTATTCAACTGACAGAGAACGTAGAGTTCTACATCGTCAATCTACTTTGCGAATACCTTAGAGTGGATGAAACAGGTTTAAACGATGAGTGCCTTGCTCTTATTCTCAAAAAAGCTTTGGAAAGCCCCCGCGGTGAGCAGATTTTTCTTTACAAAAAGCTCGCCGATACAGCGCTCTATTTCTCTGGATTTTTTCAAGAATACTTCAACCGAAAATGTTTCGACATTAAATACTACGTCATGATGGGAGAAGGCGCATACGATCAACTTGCGACACTCATGAAAAAGCGCTCCTCACCGGAAGCAGCTATGAGTGAAATTTATGAAGAAATGGCATCGTGTTTTGGAACTGCTGTTGACATCATCACTGACGTTTCAGAGAACACCACCGGCCTTGAGAATACCCGAAGCACGCTTTCAATTTACGACGCATGGCTCTCAACGAGCAGCAAGAAGTTGGCAAAAGATCTGAACAAGCGTGGTATCAACCCAATTATGGTCTCAAAAAAGGCTGTGCAATGAGTCAACTGAGCTTCGAGAGCATGCTGGCTAAAAGCTGGAGCATGCTCGAGAGCTTTTACGATAGTCCTGCACGAATCGACTTGCTCGATTTCATTCGCATGAGTTGTGGTGAAAACTCTCAGGTTTTGCTTGAAGAAGACATTGCACAAAACACGCTCTTCATCACTGCTGAGTTTCCAAAAGAGCTCAAACAGCAAGTTGAAAAATCTGACAAACTCGACCTTCAAGTTCTGTCTGTCGTGAGTGAAGAACTCAGCCATCTATTTCATCTCGTTCACGCTGCCCAAAATGAAACTCAACTGAGTGTTTTTCAACTCGAATGCATCGCCGAGATCGACAGATTCATCAGCTTTTTGCACTGGGATGCATTTTGTCCTGAGTTTCCTCTACCGGTCTCGCTCACAAACTGTCATCAGGTGTGTGACGTTCTTTTTGAATCGCGTTCGTTTCAAACCAAGAATGAGTCACTCTATCGAGAGGCGGAGAGTTTTGCATTTTTTCACTTGCGCAATGCGTTTTCTCACATCTGGAACCAAAGAGAGCTCGACAAGACAACGTATGACCCGTTGGTCAAAAGGTATATTATGCAACTCTGTCAGCCGCGAACAACGAAATTAAAATCAGCATAAATAAAGCCCCATTGAGGGGCTCCCAATCATTACACTTTAAACATCTCAGCCGAGTTTTAAGCTATTCAGCAGAGATGCTTCCTCGCTTCGCTGAGGTCATTGCTTTCAAAAAATGGGTCATCCACGGCCCTCGTTTGATGAACCCATTTGAACCACTGCACGCTCTGCTCAATGAGCCAGTAATGACTGGCAACACAATTTGCAGGTATGTTGCTCTGGCAAAAGCTCAGTGCGTCAGTTTCAGTGGCCAATGGATTCCTCTGAACCCAGCTCCGGAACGCTTCCTTAAAATGATTCTTGTCAAACATAATTTGTCTCTCCCTTCCACATGACCTCTTGAGTCTCGGAAAGATTTGCCTATGATTGAGAGGTTTTTTACTCCGCCCCCTAACCGGCTCTTCGTAACACTACGGGCGCTCAAACTAATTCTGGGAATTTTATATGAACATAAAATTTACGATCGACTCATGTAGAAACGAAGAACTTTTCAACCTTAAGGGAACACTCACCGTGCCCCTGAGGCCGGTGGTCGTTGAGTATTTGCGAAGTCGAGATTTTCCTTGGGAACTCCTAGGAAAACCTCTCGCAGAATTTGTCTCTGCTCGTATCGCAGAGGTGGAGCCAACCAAACGACTACAGGGCAACATCAGCCCCATGGCCTTTCTTGAAAACAAGGACTCCATTGTGATTGAGGAAGGTGCTGTTGTTGAAGCCGGAGCGTATATCAGTGGACCTACATTCATTGAATCAGGAGCTACTGTGCGTCACGGAGCCTATATTCGAGGTCAAGCCTACATCTGTCAGGGAGCAGTTGTTGGACACGCAAGCGAAGTGAAGGGAGCTCTTCTTCTCAATGGCGCAAAAGCTGCTCATTTTGCATATGTAGGTGACTCAATCCTTGGACAAGAAGCAAATCTTGGTGCTGGCACCAAGTGCGCGAATCTGAGGCTGGATCACAGAGAAGTTAAAGTGGTTGTCGGCGGAACCTCAATACCTTCTGGTCTCAAAAAATTTGGTGCGATATTCGGACGTGCGGCACAAAGCGGTTGCAATGCAGTCACCAACCCAGGAACCATTCTGGCACCTTCGGCACTCGTATTGCCAAACACCACTGCCACAGGCTTTGTCGGAGGCCGCCCAGGGATCAAGCTGCGGACTCAATAACAGAGTGATGAACGCGGTCGAGTTTGAGGCAAAACCGCTCCTCGACATGTGGATCGCGAGCCGAATTTGAATCCATTGTAATATCAATCTGTTCACTCGAAACTAGGTCGAAATGAAAGCGAATGACAGTCCCGTTTGGCCGTTGCCCTTCAAAACTAAAGACTCGACCAGTCGGGTGTTCCGACATCATCGGTTCGTCCACAGGATGAAGGGTGTGCAAATGCTCGCGACCGTCGAAATACTGAATCTCGAGGTGTTCACCTGAGTCTTGGGACAGTACAAAGTAAACATCCATCAACTGATCTCGCGATTCCACCGAAGTCACTTCGAGCCTCAGTCCGTAACACACTCCAGGAATCACCTCCTGTCCAGAAAAAACACAGCGCACCTCGGTGCCGTCCTTCATCTCACCAACACCACGAAAATCGCCTAGAGCAGGAGCGAATGCTCGAATCATATAGCCTCCCGAAACACGCTGGCCAGCAGCCACCCATTCCACAGGTTGATTCGGCCAGAATGCTTTGGACTTAAGTAGTATTTTAATTAACTTAAACCCATTAAAATTTATTAAGTAATTTCATAACAGTAAAGAAAGATAGGAGTGTTCGATCTCGTCCTCTGTTTTG
Source organism: Pseudomonadota bacterium (assembly GCA_041164285.1). Classification (GTDB taxonomy): domain Bacteria; phylum Bdellovibrionota_B; class Oligoflexia; order Silvanigrellales; family Silvanigrellaceae; genus RFOM01. The sequence continues at coordinate 4,727 of JBEAPS010000280.1, read as the reverse complement.
GAACTGGCGAGGGATATCACTCTCAAGACCCAGATAATAGGACGGATCTTCTCCCCACTGGGAAGCAAACTCTGCACCAAACTCAAGTAATCGAGCATGATGAGGATACAGGCGAAGTCCCTCTCTCATCAATGTCCTCGCTTGCTGAACTTTTCTACTCTTCATCAATAGCCAAATTTTGTAGCCGGTCACAAATCCCAACTCATGCTTGGTGGAAGCAATTCCTTCGGCTTTCTTTACAGCATTTCTCAGGTCAGCGACTTTTCCGAGAGCTTTGTAGCCTCGAGCGAGAATGTTCCAATATTGAAAGTCTGATTGCACTTCAGGAAATCGCTTGCTGACCCCTTCCAAGGCAGTGAGCACAGAAGACATGAAATTGAGGTCATTAAGCCCCGCGGCAACTTTCACTCCGAGGTACAGCCATTCAACAAACAAAAACGGCATCTGCTCAAACCGCTGCGTTGCCTTCAGAAAGTTAATTGCAGCATTTTTTTCTCGTGCCTCTCGAGAGTCTAGTACGACTTGCAATGCTGGCTGCAAACTCACCTGCTCTGACATGAGTGCGCTCGCACCCAAGTAGTCTCCGGCCTGCGCAGCCAAATTTGCCTCAATCACACGTGCGAGGGGTGCAAATGCTCGCTCGGCGAATAGTGGTGCCAACCGCGCACGCGTTTGCCTGAGCTCATTGGGGCTCGATTGACTGACTACAAAGAAAGTCCAAGAAACTAAACTCGCCTGCGAATCGGTTTCAGGGTCTTCTCCCTCGATTTGTAACTCTGACTGTTCAAAAAACCTCAGATATAAGTTCAAGATAGAGGGAAACATATATGATCCAATATCTGGACCGTACTTCAGAGGGGCGAACCGAATTTCAATAGTTTTGCGGCGGCGTTTATCGAGCCGCTTGAGAATTTCCAACTGCTTGGCGCCGCTCAATGTAACAAATTTGCGAGCAAAAAAAGTAGACAACTGAAGATTCCATTCGGTTGTCAAATATGGTGCTTTCTCTGCAAACTCATCAATAAAGTTAATAAAATTTTCAGTCGAAGGTTGAGCCAGTGCTTGAGCAGCCTCCAGCACCTTAATCCATTCAAGCCAAATTGAACGCTCTTTTTTTGCACGAATCTTAAGTAAATCCGAAAGCATTTCAGCTTCTTCATATTGCCCTGTGACGACGAATCCACGAACTGCATGGAGACACATTTCAATCTCACTCGACTCCTTGGGATCAAGACAAACTTCACGGAATAGCTTGACCGCCTTCGTATAGGCTCCTACTTGCAGATAGTACCTCGCAGTCACCTCTCGAAGTGCCGACCTTTCTACAGAATTGGTTGATGCATAAGTTAACGGTAGTTGCTTGAGTTGGCTGAGCGCTTTTCGCGGCTGAACTTTGTCCAACGCAGCAACTAAATCAATCAAAGGGCGAAGAGCTTGATTCGTTTCTATGTAGCGACTGTTGGGACGACTCAGAACCAATGTTTCGTCTTCAAGATCAGGTTCTTCGTTTTCTTCACCGACCTCTTCATCGAGAGAGGACTCTGCCGGATCCTTTGCGTTCAAGTTTTTTTCTTTGAGTGGCCCTTGAATGACTTCAGCCGCAATAGATTTGTCCTTCGACCCCTCCTTGGTATCAATTGAGTTCTCGCCCTCTTCAGAACTGTCTGTTAACGCAGGATTTTCCAAATCAATAACAGCTGGAACATTGGCTTTGCTCTCGGCAGACTCATCCGGCTTTTCGGAAGTCACCGGTTTTTCTGCCACAGAATACTTTTTGGCAACGATGATAGTCGAAGCTAGTGCAACGCAAAAAACAAGGATACCGAGTGCAATACGCAGCTCTTTTCGCTTTTTGTCGGGCGCAACAACCGTAACTGCGGTCTGTGAGAGTGGAGCAACCACTTCCTGATCGTTTTGCTGAGCCTTTTCATCAGTATTTTTTTTGGATGTCGAAGCACTCTTCTTGGACGACTTTTCTTTTTTTCCACTCGACTTTACAACTGACGTTTTTTCAGAGGACGTCTTATCAATCACCTTTGTTTTTTCGTCTTGCCCTATAGAGCCCTGAGTTTGAACATCAGAAACACTGACCTTTGTGGAGCCTTGAATAACTTTGGTTAACTCATCCTGCTCAATACGAGGGGGAGGCACGGGCGCACTTTTCTCTCTAAGCTCTGAAACTCGAGGAGAATCGGGTTGCTCAAGCTCTCCACTCACAGCAAGAGAACCTACTGCCGTTGCCAGAGTTAGGTCATTGGAAGTATCGGACTTTGGTCCAAATTCAATCTCAGAAAGTGAGTGACTATTGTTGTCCTGCTCCAATTCGGTGGCCTTAGCAGCACGCAGCACTTCCTCAACAAACATACTTTGCACTTCGGCAGAGCCACCACCCACGGAATCAGGAATCGGCTCATCGAGCATCGCCAGAAAACCAGACGAGCCGGCGTCAGACACTTCTGCCGAATTTGCCGACAGATCTGTTTTTTCGTTGTGACCGTGAGCTGCGGTGGTAAAGTCACCGGGCGCACCAACTTCGAGCGATGGTGTATCGAGAACTAACTCGCTTTCTTGTTCCATTGAGACGTTTTGATCGGGTGGCGAATCAAACTCAACACTGACGTCGACTGAAAAGTCACCCGCACCGGTGCTTTGTTCTTGCTGCTGATTTTGGACAGGTTCCACCGCAGCATCCGAAGAACTCTCTTCCTTTTTAGAGTTCTCTGATTGCAGCCAGAATTGTCTGTGTTGTCGTTGCCCACCAATCATGTATTCATATCCCTATGAACACTCTAACACTGCAGGCATTTCGGACAGTCAGACAAGAAAGACCCAGCAGATTTTACCGTGTCGGGTTACCCACGTATTTATTTCGAATTTCAATTAAAGCCTCAGCCGAAGTATCTCGCGCAAGAGCTGAACGTAGTTCGGCCATAAAGTCATGAAGAAATTGCAAACTGTGAATGGTGAGCAGGCGATAAACCGTCAATTCCTGAGCAATGAATAAATGTCGCAAGTATGAACGTGAATAGGTTTGGCAAGTTGAGCATGAACAACCGGGGTCTAGCGGTTGAGTAGAAGACTTATGAATTGAATTCTTGATTTGTAGTTTCCCAGAAGGCTCTACGCTGGTGCGCACAAAAACAGAACCATTTCTTGCATTACGTGTTGGCAACACACAGTCAAACATATCAATTCCGAGCATCACCCCGTCAAAGAGGTCATCTGGCGTGCCTACGCCCATAAGATATCTTGGTTTGTCATCTGGTAGAAAGGCTGTAGTGCCAGCAAGAACTCTTCTTAGTTCATCTTTCGGTTCCCCAACCGAAAGCCCTCCTACTGCATAACCGTCAAAGCCAATATCTGTGAGCGCGCGTGCACTTTGAACGCGAAGATCTGTGTACATGCCTCCTTGTACGATTCCAAATTGGGCTCTTGTTTTTTCTGAGCGCGCAGAACGAGCTCGCCGTGCCCAACGCATTGAGCGTTCCATGCTAGCCTTTGCAACTGAATGCTCTGACGGATACGGTGTACACTCATCGAGGACCATTTGAATATCCGAGTCGATTGTGTCCTGAATTCCCACAACACTTTCTGGGGTCAACTTCACCTTCGAACCGTTGATATGATTTGCAAACTCAACACCTTCCTCAGACAACTTTCTGATTTTTGCCAAACTCATCACCTGAAATCCGCCGCTATCAGTGAGAATCACACCTGGCCATCGCATAAATGAATGCAAACCACCAAATGCTTGCAATACTTCCAGTCCGGGTCTCAAGAAAAGGTGATAAGTGTTACCAAGTATGAGCGGGAATCCAATTTTAGACACATCCTGAGCTTCGAGACTTTTAACGACTCCCGCTGTACCGACAGGCATAAATGCGGGTGTCTCAACCACAACTTCGCCAAAATCAAGGCGACCACGTCTTGGTCCAACAGCATTAAATTTGTCTGAATCGGTAGCTGAAACTAAATTATGAGATTTCAAGAATTCAAATTCAGAGTTGAGCCAGCCCCCCTGCATCACTTGAGTGTCGAACACTTGGGGATTTCTATGCGATAGTTTCTGAAACGAATGCTGTTTCAAAAGTGAAAATTTCATTCTCTGGCGATCTGGGATTATCATTTCAATGCATCCGGGAAAATTAAAAGACTAGAGTCACCGTAGCTGAATAAGCGGTACTCTGCTTGAACGGCGTAGTCATACAACTCACGCCACGAACTGTATCCAAGTAGCGACGCAATGAGCATCGTCAGCGTACTTTCAGGTTGGTGAAAGTTTGTGACTATGGCATCACCGCACTGCGGAGAGTACCGAAACTCTTCATTTGCAGGCTGAATGAAAAGGTCAGTTTTGTGCCACTGATCAGAAAGAGCACGCAAAGCGGAAGACACCTCCCCGCGCTTTACGTCCCAATGATTCTTCACAGAATCTCGGAAAGATGAACCGGCGCGATTGATATCGATCCGCTGCGCCAACAAGAATGCTGATTCAACGCAACGCAATGAGGTGGTGCCAACGAATACTATTGGCCAGCCATGATCGAGATGGTTCAAGATCCGCTCCGTTGTCGCCATCGGAATCTGAAACAATTCTTCATGCATTTTGTGCTCGTGTGTGTGTTCGGCCGTTACCGGTTGAAACGTTCCAAGCCCAACGTGCAAAGTCACAGGTGCGAGCGTGATGCCGAACTCCGAGCAATTCTCTATCACTTTAGGAGTAAAAT
>JBEAPS010000279.1:0-6551 GCA_041164285.1 Pseudomonadota bacterium | reverse complement strand
GCCCCAGCTGCGCAGGATGGCGACACCGCAGCAATGACCGTCAAAGGTACTGTTTTGCTCAACGCACTCTATGCTGCACCGGTCACGCTGACTGAGGAGCAAAGAAACCGTCTTCCTCTCGAAGGAGACCTCCGTGTAACTCCCAACGCTGGTTTTGACAGAAACAAAACTTATCCCGTTGGTCTCAGTCTTGAAATTGAGAACCCTGAGAAACTCGCCGAAGGTGTTCCGAGTGCGACACTTGCATCAAACGACCTAAAAACTTCACTTGATGTTGGTTCGCAGCCCAAAGACTCCTCTGCTGCCAAAAATGGAGCAACAAAAGATGAAAAGGCAGCTCAGGAAAAACTGACTGCAGAGCTGGTTATATTCAGTTTCGACACTGTGGCATACGAGCGTGTGCTGCCGACCACTGCAAATCTCATTCCAATGGCAGTTGCTCATCTCTACAAAGACAAAGATCTAATCAGTATCCCTCACAAAGATTTCGCGCCTCGAAAATTCAAGCTTGAGCGCAATCCGCAGAGTTTCGTAATGCTGTTTGCATTTTTGTTGCCAATCCTGACTGCAATTTCCGGCTTCTACATTTACGCTCGCCGGAGGTCAGCATGAAATCTTGGCAAAGTATTGGCTTGGCCGTGGTTGCTGCTGCAGCCATTTGGGGTGGAGTGTTCCTTGATGAGCACTTCGCTGAGAAAGAAGCGACTCAGCAGAAGCAAGACGAGCGCCTACTCGTATTTGAAAGTAAAGACGTTTTGGAGCTGACGCTCAAAAATGAGAATGGCCAATTTAAGTTCATCCGTGAAAATTCAGGCGCGAATTGGCAGTTGGCTGAGCCTACAGGAGCGAAGCCTGATCAAGATGCTGTCAACAACATGATCGCTGCTGTTCAGTCAGCCAAGTTTGAACAGCAAATCGACTCAGGGAAAGGGATTGCCGATGCCCTGAAGTCGGGCGACTCGGCGGCTGGTAAAGATTACGGGTTCGAGTCACCTCGCGTTGCTCTCACCCTTAAGCTTGCGGCGAACAAGGAGCTTGGGACTTCTGAGCGTGAGGCAAAACTTTGGTTGGGTGGCGACGTTGGAATTGGCTCGGGCGCGGGCAGTGCGTTCAATGCAATTTCTCTCTACGCAGTTTCATCCGACAAGACTGGACTGCTTGTTTCAGGTCATTCACTCGCGTCGACACTCGGAAAGGGCTTGAAGGATCTGCGGACAAAGCTCATCGGTGATTTCATTGTCTCCGAAGTGTCAACCATTACGTTGAGCAAAAACGATGGTTCGGTGATCCAAATCGAAAAGAAAAAAGACGACGGTCAGAATCAGTGGCATGTTGTCAGCCCCAAGGCGATTAAGGCCGACAACAATCAGGTGGGACTTTTTCTAGATTCGCTCGTCCGCCTTCGTGCGGACACAGTCACTGAGCCCTCTGCAATTTCTGATGCAAACAAAGGTGCGTTGGGACTCACGGAACCCAATGCAACATTGGTATTGAAAGATGCCTCCGGAAAAGAGCTTCAGAAAATTGATTACGGACTTACCAAAGAGGCCCTCTCGTTGACCATGTCAGACGGCGCTGTTGGAAGTGTAGAATTGACAAAATTTACTGAATTGGCACCCGAACTTAAATTCTTCAGGGACAGGCGTGTGTTGACCGATGTGAACTTCAATGACGTGAATGTTTTGACCACTCTCAGTGGAAAAAAATTCCAGAAAGAAGGAATTAATTGGTACGCTGCTGACGCAACTACTCAAAATGATGATGAAAAAATGAAGAAGGCGGCTAACGAGGACGTCCGACGGTTCGTCGAGGATTGGGAGTTCATGACCGCAGAAGATGTGCTCGACGCTGATGAAGCGACAGAACTGTCGAAATTTGGTCTCGATAAGCCGATCACACAGTTCTCGTTGAGTTCGACGGCAGAAAATAAGCCAAAAATCGAGGTGTTAGCTGGAAGTCGGGTGCCCAGTAATGAAAAGGCTGTGTATGTGAAAAGGACAGATAAGCCAGAAGTTTTCGTTATGGAGTCGAAATGGCTTGACGTACTCACTCGTCTTGATCAAGGAGAACAGAGTCCACAAGCCAAAAAATGAGGACTCTACTACTATGTCAGCAAAGACCGAGTTGTTTCTTGTTCCTGTTTCAACACACACTGGTGACTTGAGGGTACTTGTTAAGCGAGATCCTGTCACCGAAAAACACGTACTTCCGAGCGTTGTTCTCAAGACAGATTTTCTGCAAAAGTCAGCCCTCGAGTTTGGTTTGCGCGAAGTATTTTCAGCGGCTGACCCGGAGGCTCTTAATTCTTGGCTATCGTCTAGCCGATTGAAAGACCGCGTTGTGGACGTGTATGATCGTGACCTTCTGTTCGAAGAGGCACAAAGCGTCGCTATCGTGCGTGTTGTTGCTGTGTCCAGTGAAATAGCACCCGACGCTCGAGGACTGTGGCTCACGCCCGACGAGCTCTTTTCTGAAGCGAGTCAACTGTCTCATGACTGCAGGCTCTTTGTTCGCGATGCAATGGCGCTGGTGCCTCATTGGATCCGACACACTTCGTTGGCGTTCGAACTCTTGCCGCAGGTGTTCTCCATTCAAGACCTTCGACTTCTTGTTGGTCTGCTGTCTGGGCAAGAAATCGACCCAGGGAACTTCCATCGCCGTCTGAAGAGGCTAGACCTTCTCAATCCGTTGGTTGCTGGACAAAGGGTGCACCGATGGGAGTTTGTTTGGGGCAAAGGAGAAGTTCTCAAAGGCGAAGGGCTTATTCCTTAAGCCCTTTTTTTTTGCCCTCAAAACTTGACCTTCATTCCGCGAAAATCTATATCCTGTCGCGTTCCCCAGTAGCTCAGTCGGTAGAGCAGCGGACTGTTAATCCGCGTGTCGTCGGTTCAATCCCGGCCTGGGGAGCCACTTCCTTAAGCAGCACCATCCTCATCAATAAATTCATCATTCGCCAGAGCTTCGCCAAATGGTGAAACTGTAATTTTAATTAGCTCGGAGTCGTCGAGCTGCGGCAAGTCGGAGTTTCTGACTCCCACATTGCAAATTGATAGTCGACAGCCTTGTGTGAGATTCACCCAGCGGGGCATTGGTTCTGTGTGAGTTCCAAGCCCGAGGGGATCGCTATCTGGAATGAGCAAGACTTTCTTCTTAGCGTTTTGGACGAGCATGGGAGCTGGATAACCTGCATTGATAAAAGTCATCGTCTTTGAATCGAGTGAAATAATTGCCATGAAAATAGCAACGTGCGACGTGTTGAGAAGCGCGCCCTCTGCGGACAAAGTGCATAAATTAAATAATTGCTTCAACAGCTCTTCATTGTCTTGATTTTTTTGTGCTCCGCTGAGTGCTTTTTCCAAAATAAACTTCATTGTATATGATGCTGCACCAGCTGCTATTCCCTGACCCGAAGTATCACCTATCGCTATGAAGCTTCGCTGCTTGTCGATGGATTTCAACGTCCACCAGGAACCCTTATAGCTTTCGGCAGCGATAGCCTCAATCTTGGCCGTTCCAAGTCCAGAGAGCCTCAGCTCACCAGCTGGCCCGAAGTCTGAGAGAAGATGGCTACAAAACTCCAGTTCGCGTGCGGAGCCTGACAGTTGTGTCGTATTGATGCTCGCAGCAGTTTTTTTGAGTTCCGTCTGTGCTGGTTCGGTTGACTCATGCTTTTTGAGGCTCATTCGCCAAAATCCTTTTTTGAAAGTCCAGCGAAGGAGTGCGTATGAATTCACGAGCCATACGAAGGCGGTAAAGAACTCTCGCCATGCCGCAGGCGAACTTGGGAGCATCGGTGTTGGTATTTTTTTGTTTGGCAGAACTGAGACAAGAACTAAATTGGTTGCTCGCATGTGGGTCCACGCAATCCAACTCGGTTTGCGGTGTCCGACGAATTGATGAATCTCACTTCCATTTGATTGCGAGCGCGAATTGATGAAATTCTTCAACTCTCCTTCATTAATCTTTGAGGAAATGAATGCATCTGAAAAAATAAATCTTTTGGTCGACTTGTTAAAAAGCGCGGTTTCAGTGTTTTTTGGCTTTTCGAGCAGTGTTGGAATAAATTGCTCAGAGAGCGTGTGTATGACCCAGATCCTCCAATCTTTATTTGCCGCGTCATTCTTGAAGACTATCTGTATCCAATCTGCGCTCCCTTTCAGGCTCCTGACCCGAGAAATATTTCGAGACTGGTTTGCTTTGAGGCTCGCAGCAATCTGCATTGCGTTAGAGTTAATTTCTTTTTGCCATGGAACTGGGGAATCGGTGTCGTTACTCAAAAGCGGCTGAATACGCGAAGAAAAGACTCCCCCCGTTACGCTGGGTTCAAATCCTTTTCTTTGTGCTACAACATGAGTGGCAAGCCAGTCAGCTTGTCCTTCAAGAGACGATTTCCAAATTGAGAGCTGCTGTTTGAAATTGAGAGGCGAAAGGCGGTTCGCGATGTCGCCAATCTTTTGAGCCTGAAACTCCCAGTAAGCGACCCTATTTTCCAAGTTGGATGCCAGGGTCTGATTTTCTGAGGAAAAATCATTTCTCTGACTTAATTCGGTTGCTGACTTCCATCCATCACGATTGATAGCTACGAATAGACCAACCCATAGGCACAATATCAGAACGAATCGCCCCTCTCTTTTTAGCGAGTCCTGATTTTTCGCAACATATGTTCTAAGTTGGTAAAGCACTTAACACTCCTCAGTCAGTGAATCGGTTTCGAAATTTCATAATTTATGATGCGTCACAGGCTTGACGGCGTTGTTTTCGATTCGTCATTGAGTTCCGATACGCCTCGGGTTGAGTTTGTGAAATGAATTTCACTGGAGAGAGTCGTATGATGCTTGTAAGATTTAATTACTTTGTGTTTCCTGCACTCATAGCGTTGGTTTCAGCTCAAGGCTGCAAGAGCAGGGGGTTTAATGCGACTCCACAAGAGGCACCCGGAGCAGCTGATCGTCCAGAGAAATTGGGTCTTCCTGCAACAATGTCATGGAATGAGCTCAAAGATGTAACTTCAGGTGAAAGAGTGGTGCCGTGGACAGACACATATTGGCCGCTTTTCGAAAAAGGGATGGCTGCCCGATGGGCAATGAGCAGTAAGTCACAGGCCAATCTGACCAAAGTACCTGAAACCCCCTATGAGCAAGTGAGTCAAATGCTTGATGCGTGGGGGCGTGGCGATAAAGCTGCGCTCGATCTGCTTTCACCTGCCGAAAAATATGCACTTTTGAAAATTGGAAATGGCAGTCCAGATACGCGTATTTTGAATGAGCTTAAGAAATACGACCAAACATATCGAGAGTCGCCAGCGCTTAAGAACGCTCGAGAACAAATGGAGCGACTTGCTCAAGAACAAAAGTCTCTGAAAGAGAGTTACAAGAATCATTCGAAACAAATCAATAGCCTCATAGGTCGTGTTCGCGATGACAACGAAAGTCTCATTCGTTATCGATCGTACCTGATGAGCCGCGACCTACAGGGCCGTATCAATCGCCAAGAAGTTCAGCAAAAAATCTCTGAATTGCAGGTTCAGATGGCTCGTTCGATTGAAACTATCAGAGCTGAGCAAACTGCCATGGAACGAGATGAAAAGGCAATTGTTGAGTTGCATAGCAAGAGGTCAGATGCCAAAAGTGCTTATGAAAAAGAGCTCAAAAAATGGCATGGCGAAGGTGTGTCAGTCGCGAGCAAAATGACAGGTCCGCTCTCCATGGTTGGAACGGGTTGGAGCAACTACCTTCAATACAGCTCTTCTTACGATGAGCCTTGGGAGTGGATGGGGCATTGCCATGGATGGGCTGTGGCCGCATTGAATGAGGCTGCTCCCAAACACGGGGTTCTGGCGCGACTCAATGGCAAAGAGCTATTTTTCAGTGAAGGCGACATTCGTGGATTGATGACGAAAGTGTATTCGGATCAAGCTCCACCCGCTCAATTTGCGAGTCTCAGGTGTAACAGTGAAAAAATGATAACCGATAGGCTGGGACGCGTTGCAGATGGCAAGTTGTGTTTAGGTAACGCCGGGAACTCCTGTTCTCAAAGCGATAAGGGTGAGGTCGTTTACATTGCGGCCGGTCAAAGTCAGCGAGGCATGACGGTCTTTTCGACAAAACTCAACGATGACAATCCGAGTGTTGCGGTCTGGACGGGCGGCTCCGGTGAAGATTCTGTTCAAGTTGTAGTTTATCCAAGTCTCGATAGTTTTTCTAAAAATATCGAAAAGATTCGTGCCGGAGACTACAGCGCCGGCCAAAGAGCGGTTTTGAACATTTCGACAAGTTGTCGAGACACAAACCCGATGACTTTGCACATGGCCCTCAAGGGTCTGATCGTGGACAAAAAGATCGGTTTTGTGATGGACAGAACACGCACCGCTCAGGTCTGGAATCAGCCTGTTCATAAATTCGAAGTGACTCACATGCCCATCAAGAAAAATGATGCTGCTGGAACTCTCAGTGCGCCAGGTGAGCCTGTGGCTGTGTCTGAAGTTGACGACTTGTTTCGAGACTACCGGGCTAAGGGAACAGCCTACTTGGTTCAAGTCAAGACGAAGCTGC
>JBEAPS010000278.1:0-9822 GCA_041164285.1 Pseudomonadota bacterium | reverse complement strand
CCAAAGTCACGCGCGGGTGCAGGCATGAACTGCCACAGCCCCAAAGCACCCACAACACTTTGTGCTTCGATATTGAAGGCTGATTCTATCCACACCAAATACCCCAAGTCTGCAGGTAGTCCCTCTTCCTTCAGGGCTGACTGAATTGTTGGCCAATACTCTTGCTTTCGTTCAAATAAAGTTTTGTGAGCGTCATATTTTGTAAATCGCTCAATCCATCCCTCTACCTTAGCTTGAAAAGCGACATCCATTGCGGATGGCGGTGTGTCTCCAAATCTCTGCGAAATCAATACAATTTCATCCCAAATAAAATTTCGCGGCACCTCGGGAACTTCTACTGTAACCGTTTTTTCCGCAACAGGTGTGCTTAATGTATAACTTTGAATCTCTTGCACCTTTGTGGTTTCTTCAACTGCCTTTTGAGCTGCACGCATGCGTAGTTGCTTTCCGCTCCACCAAGCAATGCCTATCGCGACAACAACCACACCCTGAATAGCAAGGAACTGAGGAAGGATTGACGCTTTGGGGCGACGCTTCATTCGAGCTGCCACATCTGTGACACGAGTCATTACAACACTCGCAAAACGCGAAGGCTCTAAAGCATTCCAATGAGAACACTGAAACGAACTGAGCTGACCCAGTGAAACTTTATCGTTCGATCGAATCATAGTTTTGGAGGAAATTCGTTTACCATTAACAAAAGTTCCATTTCGACTTCCACTATCTTCAATCCAAAGAATCCCTTTCTCATAAGACAGCTGCGCATGATTCCGGCTCACGAGGCCATCGGAGTCAATTCGTATTTTGCAATTATCCGACTTTCCTATGAGAAGCCGCTCTCCTTCGCCTATTTCAAACGATTTGTCATGGAGCGGACCGGCAATAAATCGGATGATAAATCTGCTTTTCATGCACCCTCTTTAAAGTCGACCTTACATACGGAATCACCCATCCTCAAAACTGTACCAGAACAAAGCAGTCGCGGCTCCGTCGCAATCATGCCATTGACTCTCGTCTCGGCTCCTTTTGCAGGCACAAAAAGGGCTTTTCTCTTCGTGATGATGATTTTTCCATGTTTTCTTGAAAGTTTTTTGTCAGCCCATCGAATTGTATTGGAGTTCGATGTTCCAAATGAATTTTCACCAGAAAAAAGAGGGAACCCCATACCCAAAGCAGGGCCTTGCACAACACTCAATCGACCGAAACACTTTTGCGCGCGAAATGGGCAATCTTGAAAGGTGCTTGAGACCCGAAACCCACACTTTGCACAGCCAACTGATTTTCTTTTGAGGATAAAAACGACAAAAAGTCCAGAAAATACGATAACGGCTCCAAGAAAATAAATGCTCTCTCTCTCTTTTTCTGCAGCTCTTCGCAAACGCTCCTCTTCTTGAACCAATTCATCTGGATGAGGCAAGGCAGCCAAACCAGAAAACTTCATACCAGTGCTTCTATAAATATTTCCATGATAACTGACAGTCAGAAACGCTTCAAACGACTCTTCATGTGGTCTATGTTCCGCTGCATCAAACTCAAGCACATATTCATCATCAAGGTAGGAGCGAATATTGTTGAGGGCGGCAACTGGATCAGAGTTAGTTCTCAGCTTACTCACAAAGCCGCCACTCTTTTCCACCACCGACTCAATTGCTGCGTCGAACTTACCGAGCTCCTGTGCGCTCTCCCTTAACCGAACCCAAAAAACCCTAAAACCATCTTCGCTTGCGTTGATGATGCACCGACGCGTTTGAGACCAACCTGAATGGCCCTCATTCGCAGGTCGAGATACAAAAATTATATTCTTTTGCGAACCCGGAAACTGCTCATCAATTCCTTTTAGCTCTTCATAGGCTGCACAAATTCCAGCTCGAACGCCACCTAAGCCCACCATTGGTTCTGTCTCAAGAATGGATTTCTGAATGGCTCGCGGATTTTCCGACTGACCAGGTGCATTCCATGCAACTCGAACTGACTTATCATTGGTAGAAGCATGTATGGTCAATAGCTCAGACCTGAAGCCACCCATGAAACTAGCCACTCCCGAACGTATTGAGTTGAGCTGCTGAGCTGAAAAAGATTGATTGGCTTCAAAAACAACAGCTGTTCCACGGGGCGAGGGAGGTGTTTGTGTTGAAAACGTGCTCAATGACAACGGTTCCAGAGGTTTGTCCTGTGTTCCGTCGTTCGTGAGTCGAAATGACTTTGCGTCCAGTGTATTCAGTAAATACTTTCCATTCCCGTCGGCCTCATCAACAACAGCAAAGATGCGCAATTTACGATCTTGAATCACCTGATACGAACGGACAAATATACTTCTTTCTATGGCGGGGGTGCTTAAGGTTTGTGCGTCTGGCGTCTGCGCTCGAGCCTTCACAACTGAACCGTTGAGACACCAAAATAAAAAGGTTAAGAGCAGAATTCTCACTTGATGCACCTCAACGTCAATTCAAGTCCCCCGATTTTGATGACGTCCCCATTTTTCAGGCTTGTTGGTCTCTGTGTGATTTCGTGACCTCTCAAGACGTGGAACGAATCGGAGTCAGGACGAAGGTAGATACGGTCAGGAGAACATTCGAACGTCAGATGAATTGAACTAAGGTTTGGATCAGGTATCGAAATTTCGAGGTTGGGAAGACTGCCCAATCGATTGACTCCTTGAATCAGTCTGAAGTCGAGCTCAGCGCAATCGCCGGTATTCGTAATCAACCACCCAAGTGTGCACCTTGGCTTTTTAAAGTATGTTTCGAAGAGAACTTCATCAATCACAGCGCCTGAACTTGGAACACTTGCATCAAAAAAAAGAAAGTCACCCACACCAAAACGAATCTGGTCGGCATGGCTCAGTGTTACTGGTTCGGTCACTCTGACAGAATTGACAAAAACACCTGTCGCGCTCTGATTGTCTGACAACTGCACGAAACTCGAGTCTGCAAGTAGGTGAGCATGTCTTCGGCTGACCTCAGGAGTAGTTAGGACAATTCCGGAGTCCCAGCCAGACCCAACAAAAGTCTCGCCAAGTGTGATTCTAAAGTCTTCGCCTGCATGAACACCTGTCAAACCCAACAACCAACCGACAGTTTTGTTTGATGCGCTGACGCATGGATTTTGATTTTGACTCAACAGATGAACGGAAGGATGACTGGAGGTCGTTCCCCCCTTCCAAGATTCACGTGCCACATAGGGACACAGATGCTGCTTCGACACCAACAACTCCATTTCTACATTTTATTTTCAAGTTTAAGAGTAACGCAGTTGAGCTTTTTGGTGTGGTTGTGAGCGTCAACACACAGTAATATTGGAAAAAAAATAATTTACTCAAGAAATGATGAAAAATATCCGATACTGCGAGGGTCGAGTTGGGATTACAGAGGGGGAGAACGCAAATGACACCTAGAGCTTTTCAAGCAATGCCATTGCTCAGGTTGGCAGGATTTCTGACTACGTCGCTTCTGGCCCTATCAGGTTGCAAGAACTCGCAATGGGCTGAGACTGCTAGCCTCAGTCAAGACTCTGCTATTCCCACAGTTCCCACAACTCAAGACTCAGATGAGCAATCGCCTCAAGAAAAATTGAATATTCCTTCATTCCGAACCGGGCTGACGCCGATTGACTGGTTCACTAAAAAGAACATCACTGCGGCGGAGGCTCAGACAGTTAATGCACTGTTAGAGAGTGTTGAAGCGTTTGGTGGTCCGTCCGGAAATCCGGTGGCGGCGGCACGTTGGGCAGAAGGACGCATGCAAGTCGCATTTCTTGCTGACTATGGATTAACCGAAGTATCGCCCATATTGCCGTTCAAACGCATTGTGACGCTTTACATTACCGGTAACAAATTGACTCAAGAGCGATTCAACGCTTTGCTCGAAAACCTGCCTAATTTAAAAACAGTTGTGAAAGATCCGTATATCAAATGTGACAACATAGTGTATCCGCGAGTTACCTGCCTCGAATGACAGGAAGTCCACTATCTTCCTGTCGATAAATTTCTTAAAGCTTCAATGAACGTTTTTATTTTCAACGTAACACCTCGGGGTGGGGGAGAGTCATAATGTCGAAGTTGTTTGTTTTGCCGTTCCTGTCATCACTCACACTTGCAGCTTTGACGCTCGCTGCGTGCAATAAGTCGCAAACGAGTGCTATCACTTCAGCTCAAATGCCAGTGGACAATTCTAAGAAAATTACTTTTATCATCGGCCCGGTGTCGCGATCAGTTTCAGTCAAACAAATTGAAGAATTTGTTTCAAATGAAAGTGCAAACAATGATGTCACGGCTTTGCTCAAGTCCGGCAAACTCAATGCATCGGAAATTCGTACTCAACTCAAAAACACATTTCAGTTCGATCTCGTTCAGATGGATAAAATTCTCAATTCCCCACTTGGCGTCGCGTTACTCACTAAGCTAGGTGACGCAGTCCACCCTCATGCAACAAAAACTGCTGCGGTTCAGGCTGTGCGCTCTGCTATCATTTTAGCCCTTGCCGACGACAACAAACTTTCAGGCTACGAAGTTTTGAGTCACATACCAGTCAACATGGATATCGAGATACTTGAGCTCCTGAAGTTGAAGAAGGAACTTGGGGATGCTTTCGGTTCTGCAACGCTCTGAGAATTGAGCGCGTTGCGAAAAAAAAGCCGGTTCCTTGCGGGACCGGCTTTTTATGTGGCTGGGGCACTAGGATTCGAACCTAGGAATGACGGTATCAAAAACCGTTGACTTACCACTTGTCGATGCCCCAACGCTATACGGTATATGTAAGGCGTCCGGAGGTTGTCAAGCCCATCAGGGGGTTGCGTCCTGAATTTCTAGGCCTATTGTAGCGTCGTAACACAATTCTTCTTAACCTGCCGGAACTTAGGCTTCAAAGGTAGTCTACTTTTCTGCACCGGAACGAGGAACAGCTCAAGAATGACAGGTCAACCAGCAATCATTAAAAACCTCATAACGGCAGATAAAGGCAGGCCAATTCCTGCACTGAACGATCCAATTGGATTTGGTAGAACGCGCACCAATCACATGCTTGTCTGTGATTTTGATGCCCAGCAAGGTGGATGGCAAATTCCAAAGATAGTGCCCTACGGAGCATTCGATCTCAGCCCCGACAGTCTCGTATTTCATTATGGGCAAGAGGTTTTTGAAGGCATGAAAGCCTACCGCAGCTCGACAAATGCAAATGAAATCTATCTTTTCAGGCCCAAAGAAAACGCACGGCGTTTTTTCAATTCTGCAACGCGGCTTGGAATGGAGCCAGTTCCAGAGGAGCTCTTTTTAAGATGCATTGAAGAATTAGTTTCTATTGAGAAAGACTGGATATTACCGAGCCCTGCATCGCTTTATATTCGCCCAACACTCATAGCAACTGAATGCGGGATTTCATACCGAGCTTCACAATCATATCGTTTTTTTATTATCGTAAGCCCCGCAAAAAACTATTACAAAAGTTCGTCAGGAGTCACGGTGTTCGTTGAGCGCGATCATGTACGCGCGGTTCCAGGAGGCTGTGGCGAGGCAAAGTGTGGAGGCAACTACGCAGCTGCTCTTCCAGCAATGGCAAGAGCTAAAGCGGCAGGAGCTGAACAAGTTTTGTGGCTTGACGCCATTCATCGGAAATTCGTTGAGGAAGTAGGCGCCATGAACATCATGTTTGTCTATGGAAACACGTTAAAAACTCCAGAACTCAGTGGCAGTATACTCCCGGGAATCACAAGAAATTCGATTTTGCGGCTCGCAAAAGACCTAGGCTTTCAGGTTGAGGAGACAAAAATCGACATATCAAATGTTCTTCAAGACATATTGAGCGGCCATCTTACGGAAGTATTTGGATGCGGCACCGCTGCGGTGATTTCACCAGTCACCCATTTTGTAGATGGCAATAAGACATTTGAAGTGAACTCTGGAGCAGTCGGTGAAGTGAGCAAGAAAATCAAGCAGGCTCTTATTGAAATCCAGTTTGGCACGACACCCGATCCCTACGGATGGCGACACATACTGCCTACTTTTTAAGCAAGATATGAGTCAAGACAGACGCCGTCAAAGCTTCGCCACGGAGGCTGGCGACAGGATCGAACATTGAGTGTTAGACGATGGCTCGTTGGGCCCTCACTAGGGTCAATTCAAGGAGTCGCCGCATGCGTTTGGCAGACGTTGCCGTTCCACAATGGAGCAGCGAACCAACATCGGAGTTTTTGGCAAACACTGAGCTTCAAACGGCTTACGACAAACTTGGCCGCCCAAGCCATCTTGTCGCATACATATCCAATACAGTGTTCAGCAGTATGTACGGTTCACACGCTTGGTCGAGCGTGTTTATTGCAGGACTCTGGTTCCTCTTCTGCAGAACTCCCTCAGGTTACCAAGTCACTTGTAAAACCACGGGATCAATCTACGAGTGCGTGTTTGCTTGTGCTGCATTCGACGTCCCCTCTGTTAGCTTTTTCAGAAACAATCGCAAGATCGCGACTAGTCTTGTCAAAGGCCTAAACATTGATGAGCTTGAATGGGACGACCGAGGTATTCGGTGGCTATCGAGAAAGCTTGTCCGAATGGTTGAGCGCGACCATGGCGAGGGGCTCAGTGCGTGGGTAAAAGACAACAGCCATCCGAGCATTCACATTCTTCCTGAAAGAGCTATTCCGAGGGATTTTCGCGCGACGGCTGTACTACTTCAGTGATACCTTATCTCATTGAGGAACGCTGCCTCAATCAGCTATGGCTTGTCACGGGACATTTGGCAGGCTAAGAAGCCTGTTCCTATGAATTTGAAAAGAGGTTCAACATGTTATCGCGCTCACACGGTCGTACCGTTTCGCAAGCTCGTCCAATCAAGATCACACCTAACTTCACAAACCTTCCCCTGGGTTCAGTTTTGGTTGAGTATGGCGAAACACGAGTGATGTGCACCGCAACTGTAGAAGAATCTCTACCCAACTGGATGCGGGGCACTCGTGGGCAAGGATGGCTGACTGCCGAATATTCACTTCTACCTGCCTCCACAGGCGACCGCACGCGACGAGAGCGTCAGAACATTTCGGGACGCACTCAAGAAATCCAACGGTTGATTGGAAGAAGCCTGCGCGCAATCATTGATCTCAAACAACTCGGTGAACGAACAATCACCATTGACTGCGATGTCCTTCAGGCAGACGGTGGAACAAGAACTGCAGCAATCACTGGAAGCTATGTAGCGCTTCGATTGGCGGTCGAACGGCTGTTGAAAATGAACAAGATCAAAACCAACCCGATCAAAGAAGCCGTTGCGGCTGTTTCGGTTGGAATTGTCGAAGGCACACTGCTTGTCGACCTGGATTACCATGAAGATCAAAAGGCAGACGTCGATATGAACGTGGTTCAAACGAGCTCTGGAATGCTGCTAGAAGTTCAGGGAACCGCGGAAAAGCAGGCTTTCAGTCGTGCTCAGCTCAACGAACTCCTCGACATGGCCCAAGCTGCACTTGTGGACATCTTCGAGGAACAAAATGTAGCCTCAGTGTGAAAACGAACACGAGGCAGCACTTCATGGAATTTTTACCACAGGAATTTGCAGTTGAGTCACTGACGAAGCAGTACGGGGCCGCAACGCGCCCTTCACCGCTGACCGGGTCAGTTGCTCCTCATCAGTTTCTGGATGATTCACTTGATAGGATTTTTGTCGATATTTCACTTCGTAGTAAGCGCAATAAAGACAACCATGACCCCAAGCATAAGGCTGAGCCTGCCTCTCTTGAACTGGCCGGACCGCGTGAAAAAATATTTTGGGACCCAGCAAACACTCGGGTTGCAATTGTTACCTGTGGAGGCCTTGCCCCCGGGCTTAACAACGTAGTTCAAAGTATGGTTGCCATGCTCTACGACAGATATTTGGTAAGGAACATTTTCGGTGTCCCCTATGGCTATTATGGCTTTGCGCACGACGCTGATTCAAAACGATTTAAATTTCCTTGGCGCCGACTCGACACCCGTTCGGTTCAAAACATTGACTTCGAAGCTGGATCGTTTCTGGGCAGCGCACGTGGACATTCGAACCCTTCAGAAATTGTCGATGCACTTGTGTTGCGGGATGTGAATATTCTTTTCACCATTGGTGGCGACGGAACCCTTGCAGGCGCTAATGCGATCGCACAGGAAATCGAAAAAAGAAAACTGCCCATCGCAGTGATCGGAATTCCAAAAACCATCGACAACGATATTCTTTGGGTGAGTAAAAGCTTCGGCTTTGAAACTGCAGTGGGTAAGGCTGTTGAAGCTCTTCGTTGTGCACAAGCCGAGGCTCGGGGAGCCGTCAACGGAATTGGTCTTGTGAAAATCATGGGCCGTCAGTCTGGTGCACTGACCGCGAATGCCGCAGCAGCAGTCAACGATATCGACTTTGTCCTCATTCCCGAGGTAGAACTCACACTTGAAGGCGAGCACGGTTTTCTCTCTGTTTTGATACGAAGAGTTTTAGAAAAAGGCTACGCAACCGTGGCAGTTGCCGAAGGTGCTGGTCAGAACTTGTTTCCCGATGCCGGAAAAGAAACAGATGCGAGCGGCAACGTTAAACTCAAAGACATCGGTAGGTACCTTAAAGAAACGATTTTGAAAGAGTTTAAAACCAAAGGCATAGAAACAACGCTCAAGTATATTGACCCAAGCTACATGCTTCGAGCGCAAACGACCTCAGCGCAGGATTCAGTTTTTTGTGCAACCCTTGGACAAAACGCTGTTCACGCTGCTATGTCCGGAAAAACAAGAATGATGGTCGGATACTGCCATGAGCAGTTCACGAACGTGCCCCTCTCACTCGTCACACGTGGTCGCAAAGAGTTCGACGTCAACAGTCCACTTTGGCTGAGTGTTCTTGGCGCCACGGGTCAGCCTGCTCAATTTCAACGCAACGTCTGATCCTTATACAACTCACCCTGGCATGATGATCTGCTCGGATATTTTTTTAATTGAAAAAACTTAAGTTTGAAATTTTGGACTGCTCTGGTGAAGTTGGCAGACCTTTTGCTCACAGCGCTCATCTGTTGCCCTTTCAGTCAGAGGCGGAGCAAAATGAGCAGGGTTGAAAAGTTCAGACAATTCAGAACACTACATCATCGTTTTTGGATGAGTGGTCTACTGCTGGGTACACTCTCAGGCCTTAGCATTGCATGCAAATTCACCGGTCCCGAGGGCATTGCCAATGGCACTCAAAGCCTATACGCCTCAGAGGTGCTTGCTTCTCATCATGGTGGCCTTGAAGCCTCAGGGTACGAGATCCCTCGGTTGAACGGAGAAACTCTCAATTTCAGAAATCTCAGCTGGGTATTCACCCAAAGCCAGCCATTTGTTCTGCCACCAGCAAACTCGTCGCAAATTCATCTCACATCTCTCACATCGGAAGATTTGCTTCGAACGCAAGATCCATATTATTGCGCGATGCGTTGGAATTATGGTGACAGACCGAGCGTCGGAATGAAGTTTTTTGCTAACCGTAGACTTCTACTTGTAACTCAAATCGGCTCGAAAACACGTGCTGTTGTTGCTCGAATTGTTGAATGGGGTCCGCCAGTGAATACCGTGGGAGGAATCGCACTCTCCGCTGCGACTCTATCCGCCCTTGGAATCAGTCCCGGCGACAAAGTTGGAATCGCGTTTGAAGCTAACAACACCGACGTAACAGGTCCAATTGTTCTTGGAGTTCAATAACTTCATACGGGAACAGCAATATTCGTATGCATGATACGTTCAATGTACCAGTCAAAACTATACGCCTATAAAAAATTCAATTTATGGAAATAATCCGCGAAATGCATATGCTCTTAGTGTTGGTAAAATTCCAGTCAGGAGAGAGACACTTGAGA
>JBEAPS010000277.1:0-3948 GCA_041164285.1 Pseudomonadota bacterium | reverse complement strand
GCGCGAGGAAGCATCGCTCGTAGAAGTGGCTGAGGCGCACGTCATGAAAGGGCAGGAGGCATGATTCAGTCGGCAGGTGCTTTGGTCGCGGTTGTCGGTCATCCGAATTGTGGAAAAACTGTACTATTCAATGTGTTAACGGGACTCAATCAAAAGGTTGCAAACTACCCCGGCGTCACGGTTGAGCGAGTGGAAGCGGTGATGAAGTCAGGAGCGGCGGCAGGATTGCGGTTGCTTGATCTTCCGGGTGTTTATAGTTTGAGTCCAAAAAGCGAAGATGAGCAAGTAACCCATGATGTACTCGTAGGTGAGCTTCATCATGAAGTGGCACCCTCTGCGCTACTGCTCGTGCTCGATGCGACAAGTTTGCGATCTCAACTTCCCTTGGCGATTGAACTAAAGCAGCTCGGAATTCCAATGTGTGTTGCCTTGAATATGATGGATCTTGTCGATAGTTCAGGGATGGAACTAGATATTGATGCTCTCGCGAAGTCTTTAAAGTGTGAAGTCATTCCGATATCAGCAAAATATGGCAGTGGCCTCGATACTCTAAGAAATTGCATCGCAACCATTACTCGACAGCCAGTCTCTCGTGCAACAACTGATTGGAGACCATCCACTCGAGAAATGATCATTGAAAGAAGGCGCACGGTTGAAGATATATTGCGTCGTTCAATTTTGCGTCCGGGACATCCATCTCGACTGACGGCAAGGCTCGATCAATTTTTCCTTCATCCCGTCTCCGGCCCACTAGCACTACTTTGTATTATATTTTTGGTGTTTCAGGCTGTATTTACATTCGGAGCAATGCCCACTGACTTCATCGATGGGCTCATCACTGGTGCCGCATCGTGGCTGAGAACATTATTAGCTCCAGGGCTGCTCGTGGACTTACTTGTTGACGGGATTGTTGCGGGAGTCGGCGCTGTGCTCGTGTTTCTTCCTCAGATACTAATTTTGTTTGCTTGTCTCCTCATGCTTGAGGATTCTGGTTACATGGCACGAGCCGCATTTTTGATGGATCGTCTCATGGGGCGGGTTGGTCTTTCTGGGCGGTCAGTTCTTCCCATGGTTTCTGGATTTGCATGCGCAATACCTGCTATTTATGGTTCAAGGAGTATTCAAAGTCCCTCACAGCGGCTGACAACAATTTTAGTTACGCCGCTCATGACGTGTTCAGCCCGTCTCCCGGTCTACACTCTGCTCATTTCCGCTTTCTTTCCGAATCAAACGATAGCCGGAGGATTCAGTCTACAGGGAGTGATTCTAACCGTCCTCTACATAGGTGGTGGGCTCAGTGCATTCGTTTTTGCTTGGATATTGAAGAAGAGTAAACTCGCTGGCAATGGTCACTATTTTCTTCTTGAACTTCCCAAGTATCATTTGCCGTCGCTATGGAACGTGACTCGAGGTTTACTCGATCGCGCTCGATCATTTCTAACTCGTGCAGGAACAATGATTTTGTCTATCATGGTAGTTCTATGGGCAATTTCAACTTTTCCTAAACCACCTGAGGATTATCAAAGTTCACCAATCGAATATAGCATTGCAGGACGCTTGGGAAAGATTGTGGCGCCCGTATTAGAGCCATTGGGATTCGATTGGAGAATCTCTGTCGCAATGATTCCCGGTTTTGCTGCACGTGAAGTTTTAGTGAGTGCCTTGGGAACTGTATATGCAGTTGAAGCGGAAGACGAGACAGCGTTGAGTGAACGTTTAAGAGCCGACTGGACGCTACCTACTGCATTGTCATTGCTCGTTTGGTATGTGTTTGCGCCGCAGTGTTTAGCGACTTTTGCAGTTATGCAGCGAGAAACGCGTTCATGGAGATGGACACTTTTTAGCTTTTTTTCGTTGCTCTTTGTTGCATGGTTTGCCGCATTCGTGACATTTAATCTAGCAGGAGCTCTGCTGTGAGTTTGAGCGATTTTGTAGCTTACACTCTCATTAGCGTTGCAGTTTTTCAGCTTCTGCGTACCCTGCTTTGGAGAAAAGACCAAAGGGAGTGCTCAGGATGTCCGAAGCGCAAATCACAAGAAAAGTTGGTTCAGAAATAGCCCGATCAGTTCACACTTCAAACATGAGTTTTCACCAGCGTGGCGATATTGCGCGTCAGGTGAACGAGTGGTTGGGTCTGAGTGCAAAGCAGGCTGTCAAGGACATATCGCTTCACGCGGAGACATACAAAGAAGATTTCGACTTGGAACAGCTTCCATCTGATTGGGGTCCTTACCCCTCTCTAGACGCAAATGATGTGAAAGTTAAATTCAGTGTTGAGGGTGGAATTGCATTCGCGTGGCGCTTTGGTGCGATTGTGTTTGTTGAAGTTGATAGAGAAGAGAGAATTCGTGAAATAGCTGACATTCGTAGAGCGCTAAACTTGCCTTTGACTGAGCCGCGGGTCACTGCTGAGAGTTTCTTTATTTTTGTGGATCCAAATCGGCCTGCACAGGTTGAATACAATCGGCTCGTTCTCCCTAAAGTAAATCATGAGCGGCTGGGTGCTGTTGTGCAGACGCTCGCTCAGAGTGTCGCAATGGAGTATTTCGAAGATGTTGTGACACAAGCGAAAGCACAAGTGCTAACCATGCTGGACAAAATTCGAATGCAAGGCAGAATAGTGGTCTCAGTCGTACGTCTGAACCGACAAATCGCAGTTGCATCAATGGCACAAGCAGAGGTTGTCGGAGTTTTGCACCTCTTGGATAAGCCAGACACTCTTTGGAACGATGCTGAAATGGAATCTATTTATCTGGATCTGAGAAATGCGTTCGATCTAGAAGAGCGATTTAAGTCAATTGAATACAAGATTGATACCATAAAAGAGTCATTACGCATTGTACTTGAGGCGCGCAATAGCGCGCTTGCTCAGCGGCTTGAACTCATCATTATTATTCTTGTCGGTATTGAAGTGATGTTCTCTATCTTTGAGAGATTTCACTTATTCGGTTGGTAAGTGCACTGGCAATTTGCTGGGTAGCACTCAAATTTGCAAGTGTGGTTTGGCTCTGAAGTCTCCGAAACTCGTGCTTGAGGCTGCATTTCTCTATTATGACTTTGAGCCTATTCAACCATTCTGTCGGTTCGATTCCACCCAATTTGACCTGGCCATCCGCCAGAAGATCGAATCTTCTGGTTTGGTCTCTCAGCAGAAGTCCAAGAGCACCAAATGCACGTGCTTCATCAATAGTCTCTGATGATTCACTGAGTACACAGAACGACCTTGTGAACAGAAAGTAGCGGTCCCACTGAGGCAAAGTGAGTGTATTCAATGTATTTGAGAACCCTCTATTTTCGATATTTGTTTTTAAATGAGACTCATACGGGCTAAAAAATAATACCTTATACTCAGGGTATAGTTCTGACCGGTCTTGTATCAGTAATGAAAAATCTTGGAAATGCGCAAAAGATGGGTTGGCTTCTATCGCGACTATTTTTGTGTGTGAAAAGCCATCAAGTGTTTTATTGATAAACTCGCGAAACGAGGAACTCACTTTCTGCTCTAATATTTTACACCCTATAACGTCTCGACTAAAGTCGGGAATTGTGCTGCCAACACTATAAATATTTCTCTCATCGACTCCCTCAGATATGAGAGAATTCTTAATGTTCAATCCCGTTGTGAAATGCACGTCGCTGATTGTAGAGACTACTTTTTCAAGACGAGGCTTTTTCTTTGAATCATTTATTGATGAATCTGAATCGTGAATGTGAGCTACTGCAACATCATTCTGAAACGCAGCTGAGATACATGGGTAGGTGAACTTGGAGTAACCATAATTTATGAGCCAGGACGCAGGTGCGCAGCTCCAAAGCTCATTTAAGAGCATGTAGATTTCTGCCAAAAGCAACCCATGGCGTTCTTCAGTTCCTCTGACAGTCCAACACACATCAGGAGCGAGGTCGATATCGTTAAGAAGTTCTCTGATTGAACTTCCCTGTTCATGA
>JBEAPS010000276.1:0-2779 GCA_041164285.1 Pseudomonadota bacterium | reverse complement strand
GGTGAGCCGGGAAAGCGAGTTCCTGATCCTTATTTCGATGGTAAAGGTCCTGAGCGAACAGGTTGCACATTTTGTGGCGGGTGTATGGTGGGGTGCAGGTATGATGCAAAGAACACACTTGATAAAAATTACCTCTATCTTGCGGAGAAAAATGGTGCAGAAATATTACCCCTGACGCGAGTTTTGAAATTAGCTCCTCTCGATGCTGATGGCTCCGAAGGATGGCAGTTAGAAACAGAGTCTGTTGACAGAATTTTTCTCAGAAAGAAATCGGTGCTCAAAGGAAAAAATGTGATTCTTGCAGGTGGTGTGTTGGGAACACTGCGTTTATTACTTGAATGCCGCGATCATCACAAAACGATGCCCAACGTATCTTCGACTCTCGGCCATCACGTGAGAACTAACAGTGAAGTGTTTACCGGAGTAAGCGATCCTGGATCCAAGCGTGAAATCCCCTATTCGCATGGCATTGCTATTTCATCTATATTCAAAGCTGACGAACGCACTGCAATTGAACCTGTGAGGTATCCGGTTGGTTCAAATTTTATGAGGCTGCTAGCAACACGTTTAGTGAGTGATCCAAATGAGTTTCGCCGCACTCTGAAATTTGTATATAAAATTGTGACTCGCCCAGTTGAGTTTTTCAAATTGACTTTCAACAGTCGATGGGCTGAAACGAGTGTTATTTTTTTAGTGATGCAAGATTTGGACAATCGAATTAGAGTGAAATTTGGTAGGAGTCTCTTCACTCTTTTTAGACGCGGTTTGGTATCAGATCGTGAGGAGGGTAGTGATCGTGTTCCTTCCGAGATACCAGCAGCAAACGAATTTACGGAATGGTTTGCTGACAAGGTGGGTGGACTTGCTCAGTGTGCCATCACTCAGGTCACAGTGAATATTCCCACGACAGCTCACATTCTTGGAGGGTGCCCTATGGGGCTCAGCGCCGAGTCGGGTGTGATTGATTCAGAGCACAAATTGTTTGGATATAATGGAGTCTGGGTCTGCGATGGTTCGGCTGTTCCAGCTAATCTGGGAGTGAACCCGAGTCTTACAATCACCGCTATGACGGAACGCGCCATGACGTTCATACCTCACAAAGATTCCGCGACATGAAAAAGCGCCTACCCATGAGGTAGGCGCAGCTTCAGGTTTAGCAGTGGTTTAGTCTGCATTAACGCGGGCCGGGAACGAGCACTGCTGTCTCACCTTGCTTGATTGCGACAATTTCTTGGTTGTTCGGAAAAAGAACAGCGCCGCCGACACCACCAATGAGACCTCCGAGCAACGGTGCCCACCAAGTGATACCTCTGTCACCGGTGAGGCCGTCAATGAGGAAGGCAACACCCGTACCTGCGGCCGTACCGAGGAGAATATTGGTGAGGCTCAGACTTCTTTCGTTGGTTTTTGTCGAAGTCACTTCGGCACTCGCTGCCATATTGTAGACAACTGACCCATACTTAATGCCCGTAACGTTAAAAATTGCCTTCGGGGAACTCATTTTGAGGGTTCCGATAAGTCTAGAGCCAGCTGCAAAGACTGGAGCGCCCTGCACGTCTTTCACAGCGACAGTGACCTGAGGGAGTGTGTCTTCAGGGTAGCCACCCGAACCATTTGCTCCACCAGGCAAACTCACGTTTTGCTCAGGTTGTGTTGCAATACCGATAGGAAATTGGATCGCAATCAAGCTGCTTGCTGGAATGAGGTAGCGCTGGGATCCATTGGTCGCCTCAAAGTAGCCCTGAGGAGCCTGCTGGATTGGAGAAGGGGGTTGCTGAATGGGCACAGGGTTTTGAGCGGTCGGGTTATTTTTCGTCCCATCCTGATTCTGTTGTGGATTGTCATTTTTGAGTTGTGCAGCTGGTGCAGGGTTTTCACCAGACGAGCTGTCTTCAGAGCTACAGGCTACGACCACGCTGGTAACAGCCAAAATTGTACCTAAGGGAAGCAAATAGAGATGACGCATGGGAACCTCCAAAATAATGAACGAGAGCCACCCCGCTAACCTCTAGGCTCAGGGACTCTGCGCCTAAACATCAAGTTCTGTGCCAAGTTGTGTTCATTTTTTCTTTATATTTTTCTGCGTCTTATGAATGCCACTCATTGTCTATGATGTTCTTATTGTCATTTTCTTAAACAGTCTTTGCATTGAGACGAACACCCAGCTCTTGTTCCAGTGTTCTCGTACTTCGGGAAGCACCAAGAGGTGTGCGTTCAATCTTAAGTGATTCCTTGATTTTTTGATTTTCATTATTAGACAAATCGTTGATTTCGAGATTGAATGTGTAGATTGAAGTTGTACGAAAAGCGGAGGAGTGATGGCATTCTCGCCCGGTCATGAGACACAGGGAGCCAGCCTTGCAAGCAATATGAAGCACTTGCGTAAGGAGGCTTCGCTGAGTCAAGAGCAATTGTCGGAGCGTTCTGGCGTTCCGAGAAGCACAATTGCGAGCTTAGAACGCGGGGAGGGAAATCCGACTTTGCAAGTCTTGATGGGTGTAGCCCGCGGACTCGGGGTCACAATTGCGGAGCTACTTGCTCAAAGGAAAGCGAACGCAACCCTCCATCGACGAGAAGAGCATGGTTGGCTCGACTATCAAGTTTCCAGACGTGAATCAGGGGCAGCTCTGATAGATACAGCGGGTATGCGACGGCTCACTCCAGCACAGTCGCGCTATCTTACGATTGAAGAAATCACACTCACGGGTACCGAAGTCGCTTTGGCTCACCCGCACCCACTCGGCACCGAGGAATATTTCTTCGTTGTTTCAGGTTCATG
>JBEAPS010000275.1:0-4744 GCA_041164285.1 Pseudomonadota bacterium | reverse complement strand
GCCTCAACCAATCCGATTTTCTTGACTCCCTCATCTGAGAGAAGTTCGAAGCAGTACCCTTCAGGCGGGAAATAAGTGCAACCAGGACTCAGTGTTTGCAAATGCCCGCCTTCCACTAGTTTAAGGTCGGCCTTCTCAACTAAGCGTTTTAAATAATTGAGAGGCAACCTGTCGAGAGCAAGCAGAACTGCTGGTCCATCTTTTGGAAGTGAACTGAGCAACGATTCAAGCTCAAAATGCGCACCGGTGTCTCCACCAAAGAGGAGAACATCCATACCACTAAGAACGGAATTGAACTTATCGGCAGCAGATTTACTCGGTGAAAATTGATTCCAAAAAGAGCGATGAACGCGATCGGCTATCCTCGACGCCGAAAGAACCTTGGATCGTAAATAGTCCCCATATTCATCAAGTTCGGCATCGGCAATGCTTTCAGGACTTTCAATACAGTCAACAGCACCAAACTCAAGTGCTTCAGCTATAACCTTCGGATGAGCCAGAGCACCTGTGATCATTATGACAGGAAGTGGAAAGTATTTCATCAAGCGTTCAAGCAACTCAATCCCCGAAATTTTTGGGAGCTCGCTTGAAATAAGAACAAGATCAGGTTGATGCTCTACGAGCATCTCTCGCGCTTCAAATGCATCAACAGCAACGCCGACCACATCAACAAGATCATGTTGCTGAAGAACTCTCGTCAATTTAACACGTGTGGTTGGGGAGTTTTCAACCACAACAACTCGGCTTTTTTTCTTTAATGATGAAAATTGGCCGTATGCAGACTCAAGCTCACTTGAATTTTCATGACGATTTTGTCTGACTGAGAAATGAATTGAATTGACGAAAACACTTCGCGCTCTCAACCCACCCAACTCACTAGAAACAACTGGGATACGCGCATGTCGAAGCCACGCAAGAGCAAAGTCGATATTTTTTTTTCCAATTGTTGATGTTCTGGAGAGTGAATCATTTAGGGTGCCACCCCCATAAACTCTTGCAAGCATGCGCTGAGGATCAGCTCCTAGTATGAGCATTTTCTCGAGAACATGATCCAATGAATAACAACCATAGCGGGCGCTTTGTATCAAATGCTCTCCATCAGGACGAGGTTGCACAAAGATACTCACTCCGGTGATACGCCGCACAGGATCGTGCAACACAACTTCGATACAAGAGCTGACTATTGAGTGAATCTCAACAGCGTCCTGAGTAACTAAAGTCTGACCTGGATATAAAATCACCTTTTCCATTCAGGCCACGCGCTCAACGTCCATCATCAAGACAGACTCGTTATCCTCAACACATAAGTGAGTAACGAGCAGCTGACCGTCGTTAAGAGCGTGAAGATCCTGCGCTGGATACTCCTCAACCTGTAAGATACTTTCAACCCAAAGACCAAAACGTCTATTTTTGTCATGAACAACAATGACACACCCTGATCCTGAATTAACCTCAACTTCAGATGACTTACCAAGCAAACTGGCCATGTGATAAACGGCTACCACTGAGCTCCTAAGATTCAACACACCTAACATATGAGCACGAGTGACCGGAAGTGCATTCCATCTTCGTGATTCGAGGACTTCATCGATTTGCTGCATAGGAATCCCAAACTTTTGTCCAGACACCTCGACCAACAAATATTTCCAATGAGGACCTTTATTTTTCCGTTCCTCGAGTGTTTCCTGAACACGTCTTAAAATATCTTCACTAAGCTGCATACGCGGCCCCCAGTAAGGTTTCAGGGTCTACAACAAAAGCAACTCGCTCGGAATCGAGCAAAGTGGTTCCGCGAAAACCAACAAGACCATCAATGACGCTATCGAAAGGCTGAACGACAGCATCCATCTGATCAACCACTTCATCAACAACTAACGCAAGAGAATGCTCTTCATCGGAAACAACAAGAACAATAGATTCGAGAGAAAAGTCGCTGCGGTCAATAAAGTTCTGTTTTGATTCCTTGTCCACGAAGTGTCTGAAATCTCCAAGTGGGATTGTTACTCCCTCATACTGACACGTCATTCGACCATCAACTTTCGAAAGAATGAGATCTTTGATGGGAGTAATTTTCACAACGCTGCACATTGGAACAATCAATTGGCACCCACCACTCTCTGCGAGCAGAGCGTGTTCCGTGCGCACAGTTTGGGTTACAGGTATCTCTACCGTGATTCGTGTCCCCATGCCAAAACTCGATTCCACACTGCAGTGACCACCTCGATGCTCGAGGTCTGTTTTAAGCTTCTCAAGCCCGTAAACAATTCCCGCATCATCAGCCAAAGCACGTCGTCGTGAAATTTCGGGTATGAAAAGAAGACTCATAGCATCTTTGGGCTGCATCAAATAGGCTTCATCTTTGGTGATAATTCCCAAATCAGTGGCACGCTTCTTTATTTGCTCAGGATCAATACCATAGCCATCATCACTCACGGAAATGGAAACCATGTCGGAGAGCTGGCTTGCATGAATACGTATGTCACCACTCACAGACTTGCTTTTTTTAATTCTCGCGTCGATATCTTCAATTCCAAATGTCAATGATGACCAAATCAGTCTTGTGGTCACCGCAGCAATGAGATCAGCTATCGACTTATCAACTCCGAAATCGAGACCAGACATTTCAAGACTCACCGCTTTACCGCTGTCAAGGGACATCTTCTTTACCATCTCAGGAAAGTGATAAAAAACATCTCTCAAAGGAATCTTTCGCACATCGAGAACCTGACTCTGAATTTTTTCTGCTATCAAGTCGAGTGATTGCCTCATCTCCTCAATTTGCTGGTGCTGCGTATCTCCCAAAGAACGCAAAAGAAGGCTCTGCATCGTTGCATTGTAAGCATTTTTCACGACTAGTAGTTCACCTGCAAGTGCCCGCATTGTATTAAGGCTTTCATCAGTCACAACGAGATGTGCGGAATTGTAATCGGTCGCTTGTTGCGCTGCATACCTTGCGAGTGCTGCTTCATTGAGTCGATATTGACTCAAGTACCCTGAGATGACGGCTTCGTCCACACCAAGAAATTCTGGCTGCTCTTCGTCAACTCGCACCTCTGCTTCAAATAAAGTATCATTGGCAGTGACATCCTCAAGCTCGCCTTCTGTGCTTGACTCTGTCCAGCGACCCAACGCGTCAATCACTGGCTTGAGATTGACGACACGATCGCGAACCTGAGCAAAGTCTGCCGCGAGCGTCTTGATCACCTCGACACCTTGAACAAGAACTTGAATGACACCATGCGGATATACATTTCCCTGTCCCTGAATAGAACTCAAGAGCTTCTCGTAAGCAGAAGCAACGAGGTGAATACTTTCGGCTCCCAGCACAGCTTTTGAAGTCTCGACGATATCCCCGGTGCTCTTTATCAAATCGTGCACTATATTTGGTTTGAACCTGGAGTTCTTCAATAGTGAAACATTCGATTCTATTTCTTCGATGCTACGGGCAAAACTTGAAGAAAACTCTGCTCGATATCGTAGCGCACTGGTTCGTTCTTTTTCATTCTGAGCAAGCCTATCGAAAAGATAGCTCTCGGCTATGTCGTGAAGCCTAGAAAGATCATGTGGCTTTTCAAGAATGTCATCAATGCCGAACCGAAGTCCCTCTACGGCAGTTTGCTTGTCCGCGAAGCCCGTGAGCAATACAAAGCGACAGTCCGTGCGCTCCCGTTTGATTCTTTTGCAAAACTCGACTCCATTCATCCCTGGCATACGAAAATCGCTGACAATCGCAAAACAATTTTTTTCTCTAGCAAACAACAACGCATCTTCGGCATTACCAAATGAATACAACAGACACTTGAGATCTTGTAAACTTTCAACAATAGCATCGCGAAGCTCAGCATCGTCTTCGACCACAAGCAAGATTTCACTCTGCTTCATTGAGCTCATTTATTTTCTCCTCATGTCATCCAAACAGGTGCCAGTTGGAGGGCACCACGCCGTCGTACAGGCGTGTTATCGGTAAAATCCAGAAAAGCCACACGTCACTCTTCTGACATACACACTTCGATTCAAGGAAAACTTTTCACAATATTGCCGATATCTGAGCATGAGTCTTCTGAGGGAGAACAAAGGTGGAACAGTCCCACAAAAAGACAGTAGAACAAGGCCGTTTCCTGAGTTTTCAGCTTTCAGGTGAAACGTATGCATTGCCGATTCATACGGTCGCAGAAATTATCGGACTGGGTGATATCACTCACGTCCCCAATATTGCTCCCTATATGCGAGGAATTATTAATTTCAAGGGAAAAGTATTGCCTGTGATGGATCTCAGAAAAAGGTTGCTTCTTAAAGAGAGCCCCTTGGGTCGTGAAAATTGCATTGTCATCGTTGACGTTTGGTCAAAAAGAATCGGTATGATCGTAGACAGTGTTCGAGATGTTATTGAATTCAAAAAAGGACAAATAGAAACGGCTCCAGAAATCGGCGGGCAACCGCGCAGTCAAATTCTAACCGGAATTGGCAAATTGCCGGACCGCGTTGTTTTACTTGTTGATCCTTGTCTTATTTTAACTGCCGAAGAAGTTGCAGGTCATGCGCGACTTGCCACAGTAGCATAAAACTACTTCCACTTATAAGAACGTGATTCCCATACCTACGAACCCAGTGACGTCTTGAGTCCATGCAGATGTCCCATTAAAGCGTGCTGAAAACCTTCGAATGCGAGCACCAAACTCTACCAGCAATCCGGTACGGAGAGCCACCTGAAGCCGACTTTCTGCTGGAAAGGCTGAGTAGAGTT
>JBEAPS010000274.1:0-3489 GCA_041164285.1 Pseudomonadota bacterium | reverse complement strand
ATTTGGACGGGCAACACCGACGCTGCAGTCATCGTTGAAAAAGAGCGTCGTTCGAGACGACAGGAAATCGCCACCAACCTTATGTAAAGGGGTCTTGATGTGACGTCGCTTGAGTTCCACTTCGGAATCCATTGTTTTGTGGGGAAACCCTCGCCCTTCGAGTGGCAGGCGTTCGACTTGAACCTCGTGTGTCGGAGCGCGTTTCTGATACAGAATTGAGTAAAGATCACTAAAGCCGTCACGAGTGAAGACATGTTCAGCAATCATTTTTCCATCCACCTCAAACACTGTGTGAGGCTTCTCGGACACCAGACCCATTCTTCTGTAATCAATCATTTCAACTCCCGCAGCTCAGATATTTCACGAAGTCACAAGTTGCGCTATTGTCTCCACCTTCGGCAGAATTGCAAATCATAAAGGAGCCTTGATCATGAATCAGCCCATCCTCATTGTGGGAGATCCGATTGAAGGACTTTCATTTGCGTCCGACTCATCGCTCGCACTTGTCGAGGGCGCTCAAGCGCTTGGCTACGAAGTGCACTGGGCAACAGCTCACCAAATAGCGCTCTCCAACGGGACGGCATTCATCCAAGGCTATGAACTCATTAAAGAAGTTAGCAAAAGTTCGGCGCCAATAACGCACACTGTCAGTTGCACACCCGCTCAGCCGGCAGAGCATTACCAAAAGATTTTCATCCGCAAAGACCCGCCCTTCAACGAAAGCTACACGGAACTTTGCTGGTTTTTACAACAAACCAAACCGGGCATTGTTGTCAACTCTCCTAAGGCACTGCTCCAGCACCATGAAAAAATGCTTCCCTTCACTCTTGCAAGAGCAGGAGTTATCCCCGAACACTGCGTGCTCCCTAGCTTCGTTTCGGAGAATCCCGATCAACTGACCGCACAAGCTGCAGCGCTGTTTGAACAGGCCAGCCAACTCACCGCCATCGTGGCGCCCAAGACAGTCTCGGATGCAGTCCCATTTAAAATTCTACTTAAGCCATGGCGGGGGCATGGCGGACGCGGTATCCAGATTTTCAACAATTGTGATGAACTCAACCGCTGGCTGCGGAGCAATTTCGCAACAAACAATCAGAGCCACGCGAGCGGTCAATTTATTCTCCAGCCTTTTCTGCCAGAGATTTTTACGCGGGGTGACCGAAGAGTTTTCATCGTCAACGGCCGAACAGTTTTTGACTTCGTTCGGCGGCCAGCGCCAGGGAGGATTGAAGCGAATCTATCTCAAGGGGGTAGCGCAACACTCGAGTCAATGACAGAAGAGCAAAGTAAAATCGCCGACGCCGTCGCCCAATGGCTTCAGAATGAGGGTCTCCTATTGGCTGGACTTGACTTCATAGGAGACTTCCTGACGGAAGTGAATATTACGTCACCGACAGGAATCCGCACGTATGAACAACTATCAAAACAGACAGTCTGCCGAGACATTGTGAGCCAACTGCTCTTGAAATGAGGTTGATGTGCAAAGTAAAAACTCAAGCCTTTTATGTCTCCTCGCTTGCCTTTTTT
The DNA here is from genome assembly GCA_041164285.1 of Pseudomonadota bacterium. Classification (GTDB taxonomy): domain Bacteria; phylum Bdellovibrionota_B; class Oligoflexia; order Silvanigrellales; family Silvanigrellaceae; genus RFOM01. The sequence goes on along the minus strand of JBEAPS010000274.1, from coordinate 1,962 downwards.
TGTCGTCCTGCGTGAGCGCACGAACAGCAGAGGTCAGTTTGCCTTGGCTGAAAACGGTTGTCAGCGGAATGCAAAGTCACTGCCCACTCTCTGCTCGAAGTGGTTTCAGTGCGGATATTGTATTGAACAAATCAGCCAGCGCACGGGTCGAGGCCATTTGGGACGAACGCGGTTGGTTTTCAGGGCAACTCATCAATGCGCTCGGTGAGGATTATTTGAGCTTTCGAATCGATGAAAATGACCGATTGACAGCATCACAGACTGTCGACGAATCGGACACGCTGTTTCAGGCACTCGACCTTCTCGCGCAGATTGGCTCAGGTGAAACAAGACTTTTGCTCTGCTCTGGGCTCTTTTTTCACAGCTCCATTGAAAAGCAGGGGCGGGCGAATGCACTCCATGCGAGACATCAAAGGTCGTTACAAAGCTCAAGCCGCAGCCTTCAGCTAACAAGCGAGGTGCTCAACCCTGAGTCAAACCCAAGCACCGTCGCTGTTGAATCAGAAATTACGACTGACGGAATTCTTTTCAAGCGAAAAATCGCCTCGATTCGCTGGCAGGGACAACTCACAGAGACCGGAATCAGCCCGAAGTCCTTACTCGTGAAGTCTGAGTTGGCGACACTTAAATTGTTGTTCCACGACTTTGATTGACCTTAACGTTCACATCGTGGAGTAAATCGCGCGGCTTTTGCCCTTCTTTCTCTCGCCCGTTTTCCGCTTTTCGCCTTTTTGCCTCGAGCGTTTCCACAAGTGAAGAGAAGGTATCGAACGCAGCGGCGAAGTCCTCATCTGAGAGTCCCTGAACCCGGCTGAGGAGCTGCTGCAAAATCACGTTCCTCTTCTGCAAACGCCCCATGCTGTCACAACGGGACGCCTGATCATTCATCGCTCGCTCAATTTCAAGGGCGTTGAATCCTTTGGACATTTCCATCCTCCGCTCTTCACGGAGGTTTCGGACTTTGTCATCCATTTCTTACGATCGCTCTGCCACGCGATTGACGTGGGAAAAACTGACAGCGTCTGTGGCAGAGTCCCAAGCTGGGTTAGCATCAACGTGTTTTCGGAGGAGCAGCAATGACCCGATTCTTTGCGAAATTATTAGGCGGAATCGCAGCTTTTGTGCTTGTGACTTTGTCGGCGACTGCCGCGGCCGGATTTTGGTTCAAATCTTGGTGGACGCAACCCGTCAAGCTGCCAACGCCAGTCATAATTTCGGTATCTGAAGGTGCAACTCTGCAGCGCGTGTCGAGACAGTTATCTCAACAGCGCGTCTTTGAGGGCGACTCTCGATTCTTTGAGTACGGCTGGAGATTCTTCACTCCCGGGAAAACTGTAAAAGCGGGTGACTATAAGTTTGAGGGGAGTATCACACCGGAGCAGGTCGCTTTACGCCTCGCATCGGGGGAGACAATCACCGTATCTTTCACAATCCCAGAAGGCTGGAATATTTACCAAATCACTGAACGGCTAACAAAAGTCTTTGAGGGGACATCAAAGCAGGAGTGGCTGAAAGCAATGAGAGACCCCCGACTCACCAAGTCTCTGCCCAGCGCTCCCGAGACTGTCGAAGGGTTTCTCTTCCCCGAAACGTATACATTTCGAGCCAAAGTGGCACCAAAAGAAGTCATATCAGCAATGATCAGCACGTTTTGGAAAAACTTAAGCAAAGAAGTGGTTGCAAAAGGCGAAGAAAGAAAACTCAACTTACTCGAAGTCGTCACCCTGGCTTCGATCATTGAAAAAGAAACCGGTAAAGCAGAAGAGAGACCACACATCTCATCTGTATTCCACAATCGGATGAGAATCGGTATGCGCCTTCAAACCGATCCAACTGTCATCTATGGAATGTGGGAGCGGTTTGATGGCAACATTCGAAAAAAAGACTTGAAAACACCAACAGCATATAACACCTATGTTATAAAAGGGCTTCCGCCAGGACCGATTGCAAGCCCCGGACTTG
>JBEAPS010000273.1:0-12256 GCA_041164285.1 Pseudomonadota bacterium | reverse complement strand
ACAAAATTAAAGTGAAACGACTTTTGTAAATGAATTGAGTTCTGTTCGACTCTGCTGTGTCAGCCTGACTGGGAAGCTTTTCCCCAAATGTCACTAAATTCTCAAACTCCTCTTTGAGTCTGGCTATGAATTGCGCTAGCCTCATCAGCGTACTGATATATAAGAGGGGGTACATATGTTTAAGCCATTGCAACTTGTTGATTTTGCTAAGAAGGCTATGGATAAGGCTCTTGCACTCACAGAGGAAGAGGGAAAAGCGCTGCTTGGAAAGCTCCCGCTTGAGCAGCTTGGGCAAAAAACCACGACCGAGATTGAAAAAATTGTTTCAGGTTTGGTTGAAAAGCTATTTTCTGGATTGACTGATCCGGTTGAAGATACAGTTAAAAATGAAGTAGTCAAAATGGTTGTCGAAATGAACACAATGCCTAAAAATGTTGTGTCGCACCTGCGCTACGTGAATGAGCTGTTTCAGGCAACTGCTCCTAAAAATCTTGGTGACTTGAAAACATTGCGAACGACTATTGCAATGAAACTGATTGAAGATGCGCAAGTGCGCCTTGCCAATACCACAGAAGTAGCTGCTGAAGGTGATCAAGATAGCGTTGCACCCGTGGTGAGCAAGCGCAAGTCATCTAAGCAGACTCAAGAAAAAAGCGCTGAGTAAATATCAGTTGCATTACTGAATAGAAGCTGCCCGGTAAATTCGTTTGACCTGAATTTCACCGGGCCATTTATTTTCAAGTGAAAAAATGAAGTCGTCGGACGGGGTCACCGAATATCTGCCAAGTTTTGCTCGAAGATGGACGCTCTCTGCAGTCCACTGAACATCGAGCGCAAGTGGGGTCGAACCTCGATGCTGGCCAAGAAATGAAGCCAATTCGTCTAGGTTTTCATGCCGTGTTAGAAAGCTCTCTTCTGCAATGAGGAGTATTTGCTTGGCGAGTTCGTTTCTTTTTTCAGAGACAAGTCCAACCGCCTGGCATATTCCTTTAACACTTCCCTCTTCAATCCCGCGACGGATTTTGAGTTCCATCCACATAGCGTCGCCCACTTTTGGTTTGTTGACGAGCGCAGCGTACTGATTTGCAAACACAGAAACTTCAATTTCGCCAGTGCTGTCTTCAAGTCGGTAGACCCCAAATTTTTTTCCTTCTTTTGTCACCTTTTCAAGGGCGAGCATGACGATGCCAGCCACTTTTACAGTGCGCCTTTTGTGTTCGGGGGTTTCATCCGCATCAAGGAAAAGTATACAGTCGTTGATAGATGCTTGGGCAATCTCCGAGAAATCGTCCGCAAGAATGTCGGCGGGATGTCCGCACATGTAGAATCCTAGTGTCGCTTTCTCTAGCCCTAACTGTTCAGTGAGTGACCATGGCTTGGTTTTCTTCAGTTGTACGCCAGCGAGCAGATTGTTTTTTGAAGTGTTGAATTCTGGGGCTGTTCTCGTTGGGATTAAGAGGGGATTGAACTTTTTAGAGAGTGGTGAATTTTTTTTGTCAACCCCTTTAGAGAGTTCGACTCCTGTGTCTAACCTCAATCCCTGCAGACCTTTCGCCTCTGGTTGAGCAGTGTTTGGTTCTGCGAAGAGATCAAATATTCCCTCACCAACCATGTCCTGACGCTCTGATTCCTTGGAGATCGAGCGGAGCCAATTGTCACTGTTTGCAAGAAGTTCGGCACGATTCGTTGCAATTTGGTCAAAAGCACCTGCTTTTATGAGACTTTCGAGAACCTTTTTATTAATCTTACGTGGGTCGAGTCGAGCAATAAACTCAGGGACAGTTTCAAAAGTGCCGTTTTTCTCGCGGTCGCTCGATATGAGCTCAATAATACCTTTTCCGAGGCCTTTTATAGCACCTAGGCCAAATTGAATGGTCATGGGAGCTGGTATTGTGAATTCAAATTCGGCCGAATTCACACTTGGAGGCAGCAGGTGAATTCCAAGTCGTTTACAATCACGCACGTAAGCGACAATTTTATCGGTATTGTCTAGGTCGCACGACATGATCGCGGCCATAAACTCTGTGGGATAGTAAGTTTTGAGATAAGCAGTTTGGAATGTGACGTATGCGTAAGCGGCAGAGTGACTTTTGTTGAAGCCGTACTCAGCAAACTTGGCAATGAGGTCGAAAAACTCAGAGACTCTGACAGGGTCATGACCGTTCTTTTGGGCTCCCTCAATGAATCTGGACTTTTGCCGCTCCATTTCAGCTTTGTCTTTTTTACCCATGGCACGACGAAGTAAATCAGCTTCACCCAAGGAATAGTTGGCAAGAACAGCTGCGATTTTTTGAACCTGTTCCTGATAGACGATGACTCCGTATGTGTCGGCAAGAATGGGCTCGAGCTCAGCAAATGGGAATTCCACAGCTGTACGCCCATGCTTTCTGTTGACGAAGTCAGCAACCATTCCAGAGCCCAATGGGCCTGGACGAAAAAGTGCTTCAACCGCGACGATATCAGAAAAACAAGTGGGCTTCAGCTCGGAAATGAGTTTACGCATTCCATTCGACTCAAGCTGAAAAATACCAGTCAGATGCGCTGTTGAAACCATGTCGTAGACTTTTGGGTCTTCGAGATCGATGTTTTCAATATCGAAGTTGGGCTGATGTTTTTTTCTAATTTCTTTGACCGCTTTTTCAATAACAGTCAGTGTTTTGAGCCCCAAAAAGTCAAATTTAATGAGACCGATTTTTTCAGCAAACTTGTGCTCGAATTGCGTGATCATTTGACCTTCAGATTCGAGTTGCGGGCAGCTTTCATCAAGTGCTCTGTCTGAAATAATAACACCCGCAGCATGGATGCCCAGTGAGTTCAGGGTTCCTTCGATTGCCAACGCGCCATTCCAGAGTGTCTTTGTGCGCTCTTCATTTTCGACCTTTGTGCGAAGTCGTTCTTCATCTTTGTATGCTTGTTCGAGTGTTATTCCCGGCTGCTCAGGTATGAGTTTGGCAAATTCGTTGCTTTCATTAAAGCTCCAGCCCAAAATTCGCGCCAGATTTTTTAATGCATTTTTAGCCATCATTCGTCCGAACGTGACAATCTGCGAAACGTTTCGGGCGCCATAACGCTCATAGACGTAATCTAGAACTTCCCCGCGTCGGTCCATACAGAAGTCGGTATCGATATCAGGCATGCTCACACGTTCCGGATTTAAAAAACGTTCGAACAGTAGATTGAATCGAATGGGGTCAATATTCGTGATGCGGAGTGCATAAGTAACGAGGCTTCCTGCAGCCGATCCTCGCCCTGGACCAACAGGTATTCCCTGCTCTTTCGCCCAGTTGATAAAGTCCTGAACGATGAGGAAGTAACCAGCAAATTTCATTTTGTTGATGACGCCTAATTCATATTCAAGTCGAGACTTGTAACTTGTCCAGGATTCATCTGAAAAAGAGTCGCCCATCCAGCGTTGTATGGCCGGTTTACGCTCTTCGAGCATTTCGTATGAGAGTCTCGCAAGGCAGTCATCTGCTGTTTCTTCTGGCCTCTGACGAAAGTCAGGCATAAAAATACTTTTTGTATCAATTGTAATTTTGCATCGATGGGAGATTGCTGCTGTGTTGGCTATCGCCTCAGGATAGTTGGTAAATTTTGCAAGCATTTCATCAGCTGTAGCAAGATGAAAAGAGAAAGAAGGGTCGAAGCCTTGGACGTCTGACTTTTGCAGTTTGTGCTTAATTGCGAGCAACGAAAGATGTGTGTCTTTGTCGGACGGTCTGAGGTAGTGGACATCTGCAGTTGCCACAATTCCTAGGGACTTTTTCTTTGCAATGCTGGCAAGTTCGGGGAGGAGCTTTTTTTGCTCTGGTATCCCGTTGTCTATCATTTCGACAAAAACATTTGAATGTCCAAATATGGAAACGAGTTCGTCAAGGAACTGCTCAGCTTGCTCAAGCTGATTACTGAGCAAGAGTTGCTGCAACTCGCCTTTAAGACAGCTGGTCAAGCAAATGATTCCCTCTTTGTGTTGTTTGAGGGTTTCCCAATTGACCACTATTGACTCATTGCCGAGTAAGTTTCTGCCCGTTGTGTTTGCAAATGAACAAAGTTTGACGATGTTTGCGTAGCCTTGATTGTTTTCAGCAAGAAAAATGAGATGAAATGGATTTTTAACGTCAGTGAGAATAAACGGAGGGAGATTCGCCTCGTATCCAATAATGCCATTGATTTTTTCTTTTTGGCACTCGAGATAGAATTCTACAGCACCATGCATCCCATCATGATCAGTGAGTGCAGCTGCCGAAGCACCTCGTGCCGCGAGTTCTTTGACGAGCTTTTTAACCTTGATGCTCCCGTCAAGGAGCGAATACTCTGAGTGGACATGGAGGTGAACAAACTCCAATTGAGCAGGAGTACTTGCATCCACCATAGCTGTCCCTTTCGATCAATCAGAGCGTACCAATAGCCTTCGCTTCAGACTGAACTGCGGCAATCTTCTGTTTCACTTCACTTAAATAGCGATCATAGGCAACACACCAAGGAGCGCTGTAGCGCTCTTCAGTTGTTTTGCGATCTGCGAGCCGTTCCACGGCGTCTATCATTCGTTCATCATCGTGGCGGAAACGGTAAATAGCGCGAGCAATGCAGTTCTGAACCTTGAGATCCTCAGAGAAAAAGTCGATACCGTCCACTGTCCAAATGGCTTTGAAAACCTTTTCAGCGAGTGTGTCAGCACGGTCTGGTCCATCACCCAATGTGACACGCTTTGCCTTCGCGAGCCTCGATTTCACTTCATCAACCAAATCGTCAAGAGACTTTCCAGATGCTTTGGCGATATGGCTTTGTTGCTGCACGAGACGTTCGGCCTCACGCGAAAGCCTGTCCTCGGTTTTGGAGTCTTCTTCGAGAACATCCATGATTGAGTCAATCACTCTGTCTTCGACGGCTTCATCTGCGGTATAGTCGAAACCGACGTGGCCGGACGCTTTGAGTACTTTGAATACACGTTCTGACAGACGCTCGAGCTGCTCAGTGGATAGTCTCATGATTTCCTTCCGCACTTTTTTTAAACAAGTGCAAAAGCTATAACTCGAAGGGACCAAGTGTTCAAGGTGTTGAGACCCCAAGGGTGACTTTCACCTTGGTGATATCATCTCCTGGAATCGCGGCAATTGAAGTGCTTACTGTTGCAGCAAGTGTTGTGAGTGCCGAGTTTCCGCTGGAACTCGCTGCGTTTGCGAGAGTCTGAATCAGCTTGGCAGCATCATTTGCGCTAATGTTAGCCAAAGCCTCGGCATTTGTTGCGAAAAACTTGATTTGTAGAAAAGCATAGGCCGAGAAAAATAGGCTGCGCTGAAGAGACATTTCGGTAGTGAGGTCGGCATCTGGAATGAGAGCCATGCTTGTGCAGGCATTGTCCATGAGTGTGAGGCTTCCTGAGGAGGCCTCAGGGAGTATCAAATTGAATTTCTTGATGGGAGAGCCCGTAGTTCCCGAAGCTATAGCTGCGCCCTTGATGAGGCCTAAAGTCGTAATTCCTGCCTGTGCTGCATAGGCCGCCGCAAGCAAGCTGCGGGCTTTGTGGTGATTAGGCTCAGCTGTCAGTATTGTCTCAAGCTTCTCGGATGCTTGGCTGAATTGGCTGCGCTCCATATCAAGTTCGGCTTTTTCGTAATCGTTTGCTGGGGCATATCGTTCGGCCACATTGTCGCCGCATGAAACGATGACTGGAATAGAGATTATCAACGGTCCAAGAAGAATGCAGGCACTGGCGCGAGACCAGAGTTTTAATGAGAATGCCAAATAGGCTTGGGAGCCGTTAAAGTTTTGAATATGTTTTTTCATGGCATTTCGAACCCTGTGGCAACAAAGTAGACTCGCCTCCCTATCGTTCCGACTTCAGAACCAAACTCGCGGGTATAGCTTCCTGCTTCCAAGCGCAAAAACACTAGATTCAGGACGACGCCAAAGCTTGGCCATCCTTGATAAAATCCGGCACCGAATCCAACGCGTGAGTTGAGCAATACCTTGCAGCCGGCACGTGAGCGTCTCGTCCAGTGCTCTCCATATGCGGCCTGAACGTCGCGGAGGTCGAACGCACAATGCACTGCGCTGCTTCGTGTGTGAGGAATGAGCCCCAGACCGATATTTACAATTTGTTTCCACGGTGAAACGTTGGAGTTGATGAATTTTGTCTGTCCAAGGTCATCGATAGTTGCGGCGAGTCGCAGGTCAAAGTTGGTCGTTCGATACTGAGCAGTGGCTCCGAGTCCTGTAGAGAGCCCGAGTCCGAATTGCGTGTTTGATTTCAGCTCGCTCAGCAATTGCTGAGTCCCGTTACCAGAAAAATCTGAAAGCGAGATGTTTTCGTAAGATTCTGCCGCATAGAGTGGCTTAAAGCTCGCACCGACTGACACCGTGTCGCCGACCGGCATTGCAGCAAATGCTGCGACTCCCGCAGCGGCTTCTGCTCGCGTACGAACTTCCGGAAGTCCGACACTGCCGAATTGTCGCCCCTGAATATCTGTTCTCGAACATTGAAAGATTCCCACTCCTCCGAAAGCGGTAATGAATCCGAGATTCAAATCATTTCCAACGTGAATTGGTGTTTTTAAAACACTTTCAATGAGTTGTGCGTCAACTTTCAATTCGCCAGCCTTCTTTTTTTTGAAGCTTTCTCGAGCTAGGTCAATGGCGTCCGCCCCAAAATGGATAGACGTTCGGCTATAAATCCAGCGCAGGAGCCCCGAACCCAGTGCGGGGAGGCTCGGATTTGCGAACAGCACACCCTCTTGAGTTGCTCTCGTGAGGCTGGCTCCACCTGCGCTGAGATCAAATGGGTTCTCATAAAGTAGTGAGCTTTTACGAAGTGGTTCCGCATGAGCGGTGGTTGCAGAGGACAGCTGGATGAAAGCTAAAAATGAAATTTTAATAGCTCCAAACACAGCGCAAGTCACAATTTTGTGACTGCGCTTGAATGAATGTATTTTATGACTTACGCCGCTCAACATACGGTCGGTATCGGTATGTGAGTCCACTTTGAGGAGACAAATATTTGATGCAAACACAGTCGCCCCCGAGCAGTCGGCGCAGTCCCGTTTCGAGTGTTGTCACCTACAAAGGTGTGCACCCCACTTTGCATGAAACTGTCTTTTTAGCTGACGGAGCGCGTGTGGTGGGTGATGTTGTGCTGGGTAAAAACTGCAGCGTTTGGTTCAACGCAGTTGTGCGTGGTGATGTGAATTCAGTGACTGTGGGAGATGAAACCAATATTCAAGATGGTGCAATTGTGCATTGTACTTTTGAAAAGCACAGCACCACCATTGGCTCCCGAGTGAGTATTGCGCACTTGGCCATGGTGCATGGGTGTGTCATTGAAGATGACTGTTTAATAGGTATGCAAGCAATTGTTATGGACGGCGCGGTAGTGGGGCGAGGCTCGATTGTCGGCGCAGGGGCGGTTGTCACTCAAGGAACCACTATTCCGCCGGGTAGCCTCGTTCTGGGGGCTCCCGCTCGCGTTGTGCGGCCCCTCAAAGAGGAAGAAATGGCCTCGGTGCTTTCTACCTGTCGGCGTTATATCGAATACACAAAAGGCTACGATTATTGAACTGAGGAGGTGCTGTTGTGGATGCAATGCTGCCAAGCCGTTTAGGTAAGTTGAGAATTATTTGTTCGCTTCCACTTTTTTCGGATGCTATCTGCCTTAAAAAGCAGTCTGCGGCAGAGCATGGTTTTACACAGATTCTGCTCTCAATTGCTCTTGCACCTCACTTGGGACTCTCCAAAGAGGACGAATGTGAGTTGATAGAGCTGGCTATTTTCGCAGAATTGCCCAAAGCTCTTCTTGGTGACCCGAGTTTTTACCTTCGCCAGCGTCATCCTGAGGCATCTGCCCTCTACAAAGACGTCCGTGGACGGCTATTCAAAGAGACTGAAGAAAGTTTTCGGATGAAAACTTCGCGCTCGCCAGCTCTGTATGGTCTTCATCAACTCATCGATGCATTTGCAGCTATGTTGTTCATAGAAAAAGAGTGTTTGCTCGGTAATTCATACTTTGTCGCCGAGCGTTACAGAACACACTACCATGCAATGCGCAGAAAAGTAGTAGCTGGTGGTGCTCTCGATACATCCCATCCGGCGGATCAAGCTAACGGAAAATCGGCGATGGCGGGCACGTCGTCTGGGGAGTCAATCGACTGGAAAAAAGCTGTTACATTCCTTGATTCGCTATTCGATGACGCGACTCGAGCGCGTCTGGAGGGTGGGATCGGAGATTACTCTGCTACTTTTGTCGGAATGATGGAAAAGTTGAAAGAGCACTATCGCTATAAGGGCTGGAGTTATCTGTTTCCTGAGAGTGTCGGAGAGCATACCTATCAAGTCGTTTTTATGGCGCGGATCCTGGCTTCAGCATTAGGTATGCGCCCTCAGGAGAGAATTGAGCTCTACCGGTTAGCGGCCATGCATGACCTTGCTGAGTCGTATGCGAGCGATGTGGTTTACCCGGTCAAGGTTCGTGAGAAGGATCTCGGGAAAATGCATGCAGATCTGGAAGACAAGGTGATCGATGATATCTGCTCTGGGCTCGGTTTTGAATTGAGTGAGGATGGGTTTCTTGGGTCGATAGTGGAAATTTGCGATCGGTTTTCGGCTCAACTGTACTTCGACCGAGAGCGACGCGGTGGAAACACTCACTTCAACGTGCCCAACACATCGATGGACAGGACCCGAGAGAAGTACACAAGCAAATATCCCGAAATTTTTCTGGTGCTTGACGAGCTCTGGGATGAGTTTCAGGGATGCTTTAAGACTGAGCGAGTTTGACCAAAAAACATCATAACAACTTGCATTTCCTCAAGCCTATGCGGCCAGCTTGCAATTTTACAGGCCGATATATATAAGCGTGGAGCTATCCTATCGGTGCTGTGGCGGAGCGGCTACGCAAACGATTGCAAATCGTTTTCACAGGGGTTCGAATCCCCTCGGCACCTCCATTCAAGTCAACAAAAGATAAAGAGCGTATCCCCAAAGTCCGGCAACCGGAATCATAATAAAACTGTAAATAAGCAAAGACCGGTAACTGTCATTGCGCACCTCAACGTTGGTGACTTGGCTGAGACAAAGTGCGCCGAGTGTCGACAGCGGACTCGCGTCCACTAGATGCGAGCCGATAGCAACAGAATAGACAAGAACTGCGGAAACACTGGGTACCAAGGTTTGGGAAATAGACTCAATGATAGGTAAGAACATCGGCAAAGCGACACCAACCGAACTTGAAAACGCGGATACAACTCCCGAAATCCCGGCAAACACCGAAGCCAAAAGATATTGAGGTGCATTCTTTTCTGTGAAGTGTGCAATTGATTCGGTTAGCCCCAGTTCTGAGAGAAGTTCAATGTAGGTGCTCATTCCGCACACCAGCGCAATTGTCCCCCAAGGAATTCTCTTGAGATCATCTCTTAATTTGAAATGGCCTGAAAAAACGAGGATGGCAGAGCCGAGCCAACCTAAAACTCCAACATTTTTAAAAAGTGCCAACTTATCTCCAAGCGGCAACGGGATAATTTCGGCAATCGCCCGAATAGAAAAAAGATTGGCTAGCACAAAAAGTAAGGCAATCAGTCCGGCAATCACGAGTGTCAACCAATGGAGTCTGAGACTTGCTCTGAGTTGGAGTTCCAACGGCTTCTCTATAGTCATAGCATTTTCAATTCGTGCCTGCCTTTTATGAAGAATTTTGTAACTGATAAATGTCGTCGCAGAAATGCAAATAAACACGAGCCAAAAAGTCCACCAATGCATTAAGTAAAATTGAGGGTGACTTTGCAGAAATTCAGTGCGATGAATGAAATTATGAGTCAGAATTCCGGGCAGAGTTAACGGTGAAAATGAGGCCGCATTAGCTCCTCCTACCACAAGAATTGTCATAACAAGAGGCGAAATTTTTAATTTGGAAGCCAGTGGGATGGCAAGTGGTGCGATGATTGCCACGGTAGCGATATTGCCAATTCCAACTGCGGTGAGGAGTGCAACTAACACAAATACAGCAGGTGGAATCAAGCGGGGATTTTTTTCAGCTCGCTGAAATAAAGTTAAAACGATTGCAGAGATGAGTCCTCGACTATTGAGGCCCACGAAAAAAAAGGTGACACCAAGCAACGTCAAAAAAAGTTGATCCGGAAAAAGCGCAAAGGGGTTCGACGCAGAAGGTGTCGAAGTTAAAGGTGCAATCGTGAGTGCAAGAAAAAAAGCGGGATACCCGGGATTCCATTTTGGTCTCGCAATTGAAAGCAAAATGAGAATCACGAAGAGCGTAGAGCAAACGAGCAACATACTTTAGCCGATGATTTCAATTTGCTTTGCAGATTCTAAAGCTATCTGTAATGCGGACTCAGCAGACTCGGCAGCAGCCAAGACAACTCCCATGCGCCGTCCGGGGTGTGAAGCGGGCTTTCCAAAAAGTCTGACATCTACCTGAGGTGTTTGCATTGCACGGTCGACACCTAAAAACTCAGGAGCACTTGAGTGACAATGTGCCTTAAGTGCAACACTGGCACCAGCTGTACGCAGGGGAATTTCAGGTATAGGTAATCCGAGTACTGCCCGAGCATGCAGAGCAAACTCACTCCACATTTGCGTGGTCATGGTTACCATTCCTGTATCGTGAGGGCGCGGACTCACTTCACTGAAAAGAACGCCTCCGTTTTTGAGAAGAAACAATTCCACCCCAAAGATTCCGAATCCACCCAATGCAGTTGTGATTTTTTCAGAGATACGCTGTGCCATTAATAGCTGTTCAGGAGGCATCTTATGGGGCTGCCAGCTATGAATATAATCTCCGCCAACCTGTTTGTGCCCGATAGGGGCGCAGAATTGGACGCCATTAATTGCACGAACAGTGAGGAGTGTTATTTCACTTTCAAAATCAATGAACTCTTCAACAATGACGCGACCAGCGCCTGCGCGTCCGCCCGACTGTGCGTAATCCCAGGCTTTTGTGACGTCATCCTGACTTCGCAGAAGGCTTTGTCCCTTTCCGCTAGAGCTCATTATAGGTTTTGCGACACACGGGTATCCGAGTTTTAAACAGGCTTTTTTGAACTCTTCGAGCGTGTCTACGAGAGCATACTTGGCAGTTGGAATCTCAAGTTCTTCAGCTGCAAGTCGACGAATGCCTTCACGATCCATTGTGATTTGTGTGGCACGCGCAGTCGGAGCTACAGCCCATCCTTCGTTTTCAAGCCTGATGAGTTCTTCCGTGCAAATGGCTTCCACCTCAGGAACAATGAGCTGCGGCTTCACAGTCTCTACGACTGAACGCAATTGTTGAGCATCAAGCATATCGAACACTCGTGACTCATGTGCGACCTGCATGGCGGGGGCGCCTGCATAGCGATCACATGCTGTCACTTCGACGCCCAGCCGGCTTAACTCGATTGTGAGTTCTTTACCGAGCTCGCCGCTTCCCAGAAGCAGCACTTTCTTTGCAGTGGAGGTATAGGGAGTTCCGAGCTTCAAGATTCACTCCTTTGGCTGATTAGAGCGTCATTCCAGAGTAAACTTGAATTTTAGACAGTCCTCCGCACTCTTCTGCTTTGGGCAGCTCGATGATGAGCGATGGGCCTTGCACTTGCATTTGTCGAACAGAAATTGTTTCTGCACTCGCTGCACCCAAGTTGCATGGAACGTCGCCACCAGCATCGGTGAATGAGCTCGCTGGACTGGTAATTCGCAGCTGATTGCCTGCTTTTTCAAGTGTGGAAGTTCTTGTCATTGAGCACATCATGTTGCCTGCGTTCTCGATCGAAATGCTTACATAAACTGCTTCGTTCACTGTCGAGTTGTTGATAGTGAGCTGATACGAAAACTGACCTGACCGCAGCATGTCTGACGTGGATTTCATTCTGTCCGAGAGAACGCCGTTTTCGCACATTTCAGACACCAGTGACCAGCGGCCGTTGAAATTTGAGCCGCTCATGTTCGGCGCTTGAGGATTAGTGCCGGGTAATGTGGGTGAATTAAGATTGCCAGCTGGTGCGGGAGTGCATTCTTTCCCCGTGTTGTTTTGAGGAGCCTGACCATCTGTTGGTTGAGTTGGAGGTGTCGAGGGCGTTGTAGACGAAATGGGAGCTCTGATGGATTTGAGTTGGGGCGGAGTCGGTTGTGCGCAAGTTTGTGCAGATTTATTGTCAGAATTACCACAGCTTGCAAGAATGAGTGCAGAAGTAGAAAGCGCAGACAAGCGGAACTGAGTCATAAAAGGCTCCTTCTGAGGATGATTCAGAAGGACCTATCAAATTCAGGGCAGCCT
>JBEAPS010000272.1:0-19454 GCA_041164285.1 Pseudomonadota bacterium | reverse complement strand
TGGCGCAAGAGCCCCTGTAGCTCAATTCCTTGGACTTTTGATCGCGTGACCGAGCAAGGCTATCCCTTGATTTATTGGGACTACTCCGGATTGAATTGGGGTCGTGGCGACGCTCCACCAGACGAAAGTACTTTGGTTTTAGGCGGGGTTCATTCAGATGAACTCACACCTATCAACCTCGCGTTTAGATTTGCTGAGGCTCTCTATCGCGATCCAGGTCTGTTTGCACAGCACCGCGTAGTTGTAGCGCCTTTGGTCAATCCAGATGGCTTCTTTATGTTTCCAGCGCGTCGAACCAATGCCAATGGTGTTGACTTGAACCGTAATTTTGCGACCCGCGATTGGTGGGCAAATGCAACAGCTTGGTGGAAGAAAAGGCGCCGTTCCGATCCGCGACATTTCCCAGGTGCTGCGCCTGAAACTGAGCAAGGGACACGTTTTCAGGTGGACTTAATGAGTCGCTTCCAGCCTGACAAAGTCGTTTCAATTCATGCGCCGCTGGGATTTCTCGACTACGATGGTCCTGGCGATAATAAACGCAAAAACTTGTCCGAATTTGAGAAAAAAGCTCGTGATTTGGCTTACATTGTCTCGAGAAATTCGAACAACTATCGAGTGCTCGACTTTGCGTTCTACCCTGGGTCTTTAGGCAATTACGCAGGAAATGAGCGGCATGTTCCAACTGTTACACTTGAACTCTCTAGCACCAATCCCCGATTTGCGGATAAGTATTGGCGAGAGTTCTTTCCCGGACTCAGGGCGGCAGTTAAATATGAATTCAAGCGCAGTGTTTTGTCGCGCTTTGAGAGTTTATCTTTCCAGACAAGCACATCGAATAACTCAGCAGGTTGTTGCAATTAAAAGCTTGCATTGATGCCCCCGCTTGGGTTTAAGCGTTCCCGTGGAATGATGTGGGGGTTCTTCGGGTGAGTTTTTCTTTTCGTATTTTCAGTAAAGACAAATCAACGGCAGCTAGGCGTGGTGAATTCACAACCCTGCACGGAACCGTTCAGACACCAGTATTTATGTCTGTTGGTACCTTTGGCTCGGTGCGTGCACTCGACCACGTTGATCTCGAGAGCATTGGTGTTCAAATCATATTGGGAAACACCTATCATCTCTATTTGCGGCCTGGAACAGACACTCTGAATCTGTGCGGTGGGTATCACAATCTCATTCATTGGAATGCACCCATTCTCACCGACAGTGGTGGGTTTCAGATCTTTTCATTGCCTCATCAGCGTGTGATCAGTGAGCAGGGTGTTGAGTTTCGTAGTTACCTTGATCAGGCACCGCGGTTTTTTAGTCCAGAGTCAAATATCGCCTTTCAAGAAGTTATTGGCTCAGACATTATGATGGTTCTCGATGTGTGCGTACCCTCAACAAGTCCGCGCGACATTGCTGCGCATGCGATGGAAAGAACCCACAGATGGGCTAAGCGTTGTCAGAGCGCTCAGCAAAATCATGATAATGCCCTGTTTGGTATTGTTCAGGGAGCTATTTTTGAAGACCTGCGCCGGGAGAGTGCTCAAGCCCTCTCGGAAATGAACTTTCCGGGATACGCAGTGGGTGGCTTGGCAGTCGGTGAAACCGACGAAGAGCGTGAACACTTTACCAATTTTACCGCAGCTCTCTTGCCAGACAATAAACCGCGCTATCTTATGGGTGTTGGAACGCCTTCAGATTTGGTTCGCAGCATTCGGGCAGGTATCGACATGTTTGATTGTATCATTCCGACAAATCATGCTCGTCAGGGTGTCGCCTATACGTTTTCCGGAAAAGTGAAGCTGCGGCGAGCAGCATACTCAACAGCCACCGACGCTATCGATTCAGGCTGCGGGTGTTTCGTGTGCAAGCGCTATTCAAGGTCGTACTTACACCAATTGATTCGCTGCGATGAGCCCACAGGTTGGCGCTTGGTCAGCTACCATAATACGTGGTTTTACGAGCGTCTCATGGAGCGCTGTCGCTCGGAAATTTCAGCGGGCACCTTCGATGTTTTCAGTACAGGTTTTCTCGCCGCACAACAGCACGACGATAACTAAAAAAAGCGCCCCCAAAGGGGCGCTTTTTCAGCAATTTCCTTTGCTGCGTCAGATAGGCAAAAGTATGTGATTGAGTTCAGTTTCAACTGAGCATCTGTCTAAATTTTTTGCAGCTGAGATTTCTGCTACAATCATCGACCGAGCGCGCTCGAGCATTTTCTTTTCTCCGAAGGACAAATCCTTATCGTTACGTAGACTCGACAAGTCGCGCAGAACTTCAGCAATCTCAACCAGATTACCTGTGTTGAGCTTTTCATTCAGTGCTCTGAAACGGCGATTCCATGTGGCCGTCGATTTCTTAGACGGTGATTTCAGGATGTCGTAAATTCTTTCGACTTCCCTCGGGGAGATGACTGCCCTCAGCCCGACGGTTTGCGCCGCGCGTGTAGGTACCATCACTTTTGCTCCGGTTGCGTGGATTTTCAGAACATAGAAGTCCTGCTTAGTTCCAGCAATTTCGCAGCTTTCAATATTTTCAATGGTTCCGACTCCATGGCAGGGGTAAACTGCCTTTTCGCCAACACCAAACATCACTTTTTCTGAACTCATTTCTCTAGCCCTCCAGGAGAAGTGGTTCACGTCTCAGCAACAGATAACTTCTGTTGCCCGAGCACGCCTAGCAAAACCTCTGCCAAGCAGTCACAGCCAAACCAAGCTTCCCCAGACCGAAATTTGCGATGCTCTGACTTGGTGTCTGCAGAGCTGGATACTGTAAAAAGTCCAATAATTTCGGTGAAAGTTGAGCGGAAAGTAAGGTGACCCCTTTCACAAAGGTAAAGGGTTGGGTATCACGGAGCAGTTGCAAAAGTCAATCACTTTTGCTTTCTCTTGAGGCACGTCCGAAAAACCCCTTGCTGGATCGGATACTTTTGAACATAGCACCTGACGGCAGTTGTGCCGCAAGAGAAACGCCGCAGGAGCCCTGTCACAATGGATTCATCGCTCCCCCCAAGTTCACTTATGTTTGTCGGAAAAGTCCGCGATCCCCTGCATGACACAATTTCGTTTACGCGGATTGAGCAATTGGTCATCGACAGCGAGGAATTTCAACGCCTGCGTCGAATCCAACAAACAGCATTCATTAAATACGTATTCCCTGGAGCGACGCACACACGTTTTGTGCACGCACTTGGTGTGATGCACATGGCGGGTGTTCTTCTAAATTCAATTATCGCGAATCAGGAACGAATCGTTCAGGATCTACATCAAGCCCTCATGCAGCTTCCTCTCACATTCCAGAAATCGCATGCGATCACTGAAGAACATCACGGTAATTTGTCAGGAACTTACGAGGCCATTCAATCGCTCAAGCTTCCGGGTGTTGCGCAGACACTGAGGTTAGCGGCATTGCTTCACGATGTCGGACATGCGCCGTTCAGTCATAGTTTGGAAAGGTTCATGCCGTCGTGGCGAGAGCTCACAGAAAATCTGTCGAATCTCGGCTTGCCTCAATATCTAGTCCAAGCGATCGAAAAGAAAACGGCGAAGCAAAAAGCAAAACACCCGAATGCAATGGATGCGCGCATCCGGCACGAAATTTACACACTTATGATCGTGGCAAGACTATTCTCAGGTCGTCAGTCTGAGCTCAAGCCAGAGGTGGGGCAGGATGTATGCGCGGTTTTGGATCTCGATGTTGAGCCCTGTGCTCATGGATCAATTGCAAACTCAGGACTGCAGACTCTGTTGCACGAAGTCGTGAGTGGCGAGATCGATGTCGATCGAATGGACTATTTACTGCGAGATTCGCGAGAGTGTGGAGTTGTATACGGCCTTTTTGATGCGGGTCGGATTCTCGACTCAGCATGTTTTTATATGGACCCGCAAACCTCTCATTTCCATCTCGCAATTCGGAGAAGTGGTGTTGCGGCTTACGAAGACTATTTGCGCGCACGCTGGAGTATGTACCAGCAAGTATATTTCCATAAAACCGCCACAGCATGTGAGGCAATGCTTGAAGCTTCGCACAAGTTGCTCAATCGGTTTTCTCTGCCTTTGGAATTAGATGAGTTCCTTTCTCTCGATGACTCAACGTTCCTTCAATATGCAAAACAGCAAGCTGGCACTCATCACAGCCGCGGCATTCAAATTCTTAATGACTTACTTTTCGGACGAAGGCTGTGGAAGCGCGTATACGAAGAGAATGTTCCGGTCTCTCAAGTGGCCACCACTCCCTCATTGTGTCCAACTACGGTCAATTTGTTACGCTCGCAAGGAACTCCAAGCGAAATGCTCGAAAGCAGCACGAGTCTCACGCGTTTTTCTCCTAAGGGTCGAGAGCGCCTGTCGCGCAATATTCTCAAAGTCGTTGTGAAAGATGTTCATGGATTGCGATTTTTGGAGCCGATTGAACAGCATTCCCGACTCGTCAATCGAATTGATGAAGAGGTTGTAATACGAAGAATTTTTGTTGCACGCGATGACGAGAGGGGTCAACCCATCGACGCCAAAGAAATTCAAAAAAGGATTTCTTCAGAGGTCATTTTGCCGGCGCCTGTATCACACGACTGACGGGAATTTAACTTTGATTGATCTGCTCATTTCTGGATGGAGCTTCTTTTTTCGTTGGCCTGTAGCCAACGCGTCGGTGTTTCGTGAGCTTGGG
The DNA here is from genome assembly GCA_041164285.1 of Pseudomonadota bacterium. Lineage (GTDB taxonomy): Bacteria > Bdellovibrionota_B > Oligoflexia > Silvanigrellales > Silvanigrellaceae > RFOM01. Next base: position 14,804 of record JBEAPS010000272.1, on the reverse strand, counting down.
ATATTTCTTGGACCTTTGCTGCAAATGTTTGTTTATTTGCTGTTTGCAGCCATTGCATACTTAATTTTGCCCGCGACTTATACGCAATATTCGGTATTTTTGGGTTGGGTTGGACTGTCATTACTGACAGGTTTTTTTCATGAAGACGGCCTTGCCGATACAGCCGACTCATTAGGTGTTTCCAAATTTGATTCCGGTCCATCTCTCGAAAAAATCCACTCGACCTTCAAGGATCCGCGTCTTGGAACGTTTGGAGTCAGCGCACTGGTTTTGTTTTGGCTCAGTCGTTATTCTTTGTCTCAGAATTCTTTGTTCAGTCCTGTTCTGTGTGCTTTTGTGTGCTTGTGGTCGCGCGCTACGTCGTTGGGATTGGGTCTGTATTTCTATTCCCGTGTGCCTCGGTCGCGTTCCGCTCGCTCTTCTCATGTTATGCAGCATGTTGATGGCCTGAGGGCTTCAATTCATCTTCTCGCTGCAGTGATGGTTGGAATGCTTTTTTGCTTTGGACTCGGCGCCCATGTTGGTGAGCTTTCGTGGTCATTGGAAAAAGTAAGCACCGCTCTGCTAGACCTGAGGGTCGCATTTATTGCATTCCTGTTGCCGGTTGTGGGAGCGGGGTTGCTGTTGTGGCTCGTGGTCCGCCGAACAGAGGCCCTCAATGGTGACCTCTTGGGAGCGGCAGTATGCACTTCAGAAATGTTTATAATGATTGGATTATTGCTAGGAATTGAAAGTTTGGTTTAAGTTTCGCCTTCCACCTCCCGACCACAAGAAACGTTATTTTGGAGGGGACGCCATGGCTGTCAGACTTTCATTTGCGAGTGAACGAACACTGGCTGGGCGGGAAATTGACCGCAACAACCCACTGTTTGGTCGACGAGTCCTTGTAGTGGATGACAGTGCCTCACAGCGCAGCCGCCTTATCGAAATCTTTCAAAGTTTGGGCATGCATGTTGTGGGTGAAGCTGAAAATGGTTTGGAGGCTCTCGCCGCCGTGGAGCGCCTTCAGCCTGACATCATTTCCCTAGATATCATTATGCCTGTGATGCATGGGGTTGAGACGCTGGGATATCTCAAGCAAAAAAATTGTGATGCTGTCATTATCTACGTGAGCGCGCTAGGTGGTATCGAGTCAGTGTCTCAACTTCGATCTCCTAGCGGTCATCTTCCAGATGCGGTTTTTTCCAAAAAGGATGGCCGCGAGACTTACGCAGAGGTGTTGACGGCTATTTTAAATGGAGACTCTGAGTCCTCTGCGGGGTCGGAAACCGATGAGTCTGCTGACTCAGTTCGAGCTGTTTGATTAATTAATTTGAGATTTTTGGCCTAAATCTATTGCGCCTCAGTCCAACACGGGGGAAAATCCCCGTTTGCTGAGGGCATTTTCGTTCTTTGAGGGATACGAAAGCGACTCTCGCACCTATCAAACTAAAACTACTCAGCTTATTGGTTTTTTGTGCTAATGGGCTGCGGGCAGGCAGGGGAGAGTTAGAGCATGGCTGAGTTGGACTGTGTGTCGCTCCCACAACTGAAGGGGCCATTCGTGGATTTGGAATCGAACAAAGAAACCGGGACGCTTCCCACCATTTTTACTGTGTCCGATGGAACTGGTGAGACGGCCATGAGCATAGTTCGAGCGGTTCGTGTGCAATTCGAAAACGCCGAAATTCATATTGAGCGCTTCAACAAAGTTCGCACTCGCGAAGTTCTTGAACACCTACTCCAGCGCGCGTTGTCCGAAAAGGCAACTGTCGTTGCGACCATCGTGGATCCAGAGCTCAGAGTGTTTTTGATTTCACGCGGTATGCAGTTGGGTGTGCACATTGTGGATGTGCTGTTTCCACTTCTCGAGTCACTCTCCTCTCAGCTTGGACGTCGCCCGAGTGCTATTCCTGGATTGTTGCGTCAGTTGGATCAGGATTATTTCAAACGTGTGTGGGCCGTTGAATACACTGTCCGTCATGATGACGGTGTGGCTATGCACGATTTGAGTGAGGCTGACATTGTGCTTGTGGGAATCTCACGCACCTCGAAAACGCCATTAAGCATGTATCTGGGGCACAAGGGATATAAGGTTGCTAATGTGCCATTGATACCCGGTGCTGAGCTTCCTGCTCAAGTCTTTGAGGTCGATCAAAACAAGGTCATTGGTCTTGTGATCGATCCCATGCGTCTCACTGAAATTCGTACGGCGCGTATTGAAGCGTTAGGAAGTGGTAGCCAGGGCGATTATGCAAATTCAGCAAAAATTTTTGACGAGCTCGAATGGTCTCGTGAAATTTTCAAGCGCAACAAACGCTGGCCAGTGCTCGATGTGACCGGAAAGGCACTCGAAGAAACAGCAGTGGAAATCGAGCGAATTATCTTATCGCGCTTTCCTCAACTTCAAGAATCGGGTTTTTAAATATCTGAGAAGTGAACTGCTCAGCTCTTGCTCTCAAAGTCATACCCTTGAGAAAAAAGATGGCGGGCCGTAAGGGATTCGAACCCCTGACCAACGGTTTCGAAGACCGTTGCTCTATCCAGCTGAGCTAACGACCCGCTGCAACGACGCACTTTGCCGTGTAACTGCGATCTTTTCAAGTTTTTGGAACTAAATCTGCAGAGTCCAGCGTGTGCCTCGTGGGGTGTCTTGGATCACGACCCCCTGTCCTAACAGCTCATCTCTAATGATATCAGCGGCTTTCCAGTCCTTTGCGGCGCGTGCTGCGTGACGCTCTTCGAGCTTCTTTTCGATGTCCTTGGGACTGAGTTGTCCTGACAACCTATATTTTGTGAGACTTTCGAAAAACTCAGCGGGAGTCGTTTGAATGAGTCCTAGAGTTTGTGTGAGCCACGACTTGATAACTGGCCATTGTGTGTTGAGCCTGCTCTGGTCACTTGTGTGTAAGTTTTTACCACTCTTTTCAATTATAGCCAGAGTTGAGTTGATAGCGCGCACCGACTCAAAAAACACTCCCATGGCTGCTGCGCTATTGAGATCGTCAGCAAGGGCATTTCGCATCTTTTGAACAAGTGAGTCCAGAGGTATAAGAGCCTCTAGTGCGCTAGATTCACCACTTTCTTGGTTTTCGAGTGCGTATCGATCCAAGAGTTCCACAAAGCGATAAATTTTGGCCAACTTTTTAAAATTTTCATCTGCCAACTCCATCGTAAAGTCGAGTGGCTGTGCATATGAGGTTGATAGGAAGGTGAGTCTCAATACCTCTTGTGGATATTTTGAGAGAAAGTCTGAAATAGAAACATAATGGTTCGTGCTCTTCGACATTTTTTCACCGTAGAGAGTCACCATCCCAGCGTGCAGCCAAAAATGTGCGAGGGGCTTTCCGCTAGCTCCCTCCGACTGTGCAATCTCGGCTTCGTGGTGAGGGAAAATCAGATCTCTGCCACCCATATGTATATCAATGCTGTCGCCAAACAGGGAATGTATCATTGCAGAGCATTCAACGTGCCAACCTGGCCGCCCATCGCCCCAAGGACTCTGCCATTTGATCTCGTTCGGTTTTGCAAACTTCCAAAGTGCAAAATCAAGTGCATCTTCTTTGGTTTCATCCACTTCGATACGAACGCCCTTTTGCAAGTCATCTATGTTGTTTTTGCTCAGTTTTCCGTATCCAGAAAATCTACGAACTCGGTAATAAACACCACTATTGGAAACGTACGCTAGCTCATGGTCTATGAGCTTTTGAATGAGGTTGATGATTTCAGGGATACTCTCTGTCACTTTGGGCTCATGCTGCGGACGATGCAAATGGAAATGTTTGAGCATTTCGTCTTGCTCGCTGACAAATCGGTTGACTATTTCTTCGCAGCTGACGCCCTCATCATTCGCTTTCTTGATAATTTTGTCATCTACGTCGGTAATGTTGCGTGCCCATTGGACATCGTAATTGTTGTCCACGAGTGTGCGGTAGAGAAGATCATATGAGAAAAAAGTTCGGCTGTGACCGATATGAGTGTTGCTATAAGGAGTGACACCGCAGCAGTACATTTTGATTTGCGGACCTTGTGGTCGGAATGGTTCTTTGCGGCCTGTGAGTGTGTTGTGCAGATGCAGTGCCATTGGAAGCGCGTCCTCACTCAATCGTGTTTGAAGAAAAAAGCCAGAGTCTGTGCTCTGGCCTTGTCATCGGTTTACTGTATCTCAACCGAAGATTCTGTCGAAGAACCCAGCTCCCTGACCTTTGACTGCCTCACCGTGTTTTTCTGCAAAGGCTCGAAGATGCTCTTCAGCATCTTTGGTGAGTCGGGTAGGAATTTCCACTGCGATCTCTATGATGAGGTCGCCTTTTCCGCGTCCATACTTTTCGAGCTTGGGAACGCCCGCACCCTGAATAATGAGACGCTGATTGGGTTGAACGCCAGCTGGGATATCAATCTTGCGTGGTTCGTCCTCAAAGCAGTCGACTTGAATTTCCGTACCTAAGATGGCCTGCGCCACTCCGAGTTTTAGGGGGTAGATGAGGTCAAATTCCTCGCGCTTGAATTTGTTGTCTTCGGCGACGTCGATGAACACATACAAGTCGCCAGATGGTCCACCATTGCTGCCCGCTTCGCCCTCGCCACCCACACGGAGACGCATGCCTGAGTCAATACCAGGGGGAACCTTTACTGTGATTGTGCTTGTTTTGGTCATGAACCCTGAGCCTTTGCAGTCGCCGCAGGGAGTTGTGATGCGCTTACCTGCACCGTTGCAATCGGGGCAAGTGCTCGCATAGCTGAAGAAGCCCTGCTGGATTACAACCTGACCTTGACCCTTACAGGTGTTACACGCAGTTGGCTTCGTGCCTTTGGCCGCGCCACTTCCGTCGCATGCAGTACATTGCGAGCGTCTGGGAATTTCTATTTTTTTCTCCGTACCCAGAACAGACTCTTTGAAGCTGATTTGCAGGTCATAGCGCAGATCTGCACCACGTCGTGCACGTGTACCACCGCCCCGTCTGCGTCCGCCTGCACCGCCCATGCCACCGAAGCCGAAAATATCTTCAAAGATTGAGCCAAAGTGCTCAAATATATCGTCGACATTGTTGAAGCCACCGGCGCCGCCAGCACCCTGAACGCCCGCGTGTCCGAATTGATCATAGCGTCGACGTTTGTCAGAGTCGCTGAGGACTTCATAAGCTTCAGCAGCTTCTTTGAACTTTTCTTCAGCCGCCTTGTCGCCGGGGTTTTTGTCTGGATGAAATTGAAGTGCGAGTTTTCTGTAGGCGCGTTTAATATCATCCGCTGCTGCGGTTTTCCCCACGCTGAGAACGTCGTAATAATCTCGCTTTTGCTGAGCCATGAAAAGTGTCCTCTTCGACCGAAAGTCAGAACGCAATTAACGAAGCAGATGAAAACTAAGCCACACCAGCGGCGTGTCAAGCTTTCAAATCATCACAATTGCAGAAGCTGTCAATTAGCCAGTTACGAGAGAGAGGCGAGCGAACAGGGGGAGCTCAGCTAGGCTGGATGGAAAATCGGCCAATTTCGCTAGGGATTTCTTTCGACTCTTCACGTCAGGACACAGGAGTTCGACGCGCTCGGACTCATAAAACAGCTCCTTTGCAAGAGCCGTGTGAAGGTCGTGACCTGCCTTGTGCGCAATCACATGCCCAATCAAAGGAGTTCCAAGAAGGGCGAGATCTCCAATACAATCAAGTAGTTTGTGTCGAACGAATTCATCGGGACTGCGCAGACCCTGCTCATTGAGCAGACCTGAAGTGCGGCTCACAACTATCGCGTTTTCGAGACTTCCGCCCCGAGCGAGTCCCCGTGAGCGCATGTAATCGACTTCTTCGGCGGTACAGAAGGTGCGAGCATGTGCAAGCTCCTCGCAAAAACGTCGCCCAGTCAGGGGCATTGAGACAGTTTGCGCCCCAATGAGTTCTGAATTTCTAAAATCAATTGAGTAAGTTATGTATGGGTCCTTACTTGGTTCCACCCGAATGAATCGGCTGGGATCTCGTGGATCTCCAATTTCGATGGGCTTTTTGACCACGCGGACTGAGCGCGGAACGGGAAGCTCCTCAACACCCGCCTCATCGAGCAAAATGAGCCACGGGACCGACGATCCATCCACAATGGGCAGCTCAGGACCGTCGACTAAAATGCGGGCGTTGTCGATTCCGAGTCCAAAGAGTGCCGCCATCAAGTGCTCTACCGTCGAAATGTACGCGGTCGGGCTTCCAATGCGCGTTGCAAGAGTTGTGTCGAATACAGCTTGAGGGCTTGCTTTGATTTCGGTCGGTGGGTTGAGGTCGGTTCGAATGAACCGCACGCCGGAATGAGCTCCCGAAGGCTGAATTTCGATTTGAACTGGCAGGCCGGAGTGGAGACCCACGCCGGAGTGGCGGATTGTACGTGCCACTGTTCTTTGATTCAAAGTTTTCTCCTACCGTCAACCAGTTTCCCGAGAAACGCCGGTTCCTCGGGCAGATGCTTACCAGCCGAGAAGCCTCTCAGCAAGTAAAACCTATCTGGTGTCGGTCTGTTCTACCTCAAGCTTAACCCAAAGCCGCAAAAAAAGGCAGTGGCCCGGAGTTAATGTCAAGGTTCTGACGTTGCTCACTCAAACATTTTGACCATGGGATCGGATTTTAGATTCTTTCTCCCCGCCTGTTGACCCGCTCAAAGATGCGTTTTAAACGTGCAAACAGAAAAGTTGAGCAGGAGACAATGATATGCAAGGCGTAAACAAAGTGATTTTGATTGGTCGTCTCGGGCAAGATCCCGAGGTTCGCATGACTCCCAACGGCCAGACCGTCGCAAGTCTGCGCTTAGCCACAAGCGAAAGCTGGATGAAAGACGGTAACAAGGAAGAGCGCACCGAATGGCACCGCGTGGTTGTTTGGGGGCGTCAGGCTGAGCTCGCTGGTAAATATCTGAAGAAGGGTCGCTCCTGTTTCATCGAGGGCAAGCTGCAAACGAGAAGCTGGGACGACCAGCAGTCGGGCCAAAAGCGATACTCAACTGAGATCGTTGCAAGCAATATTCAGTTCCTTGATTCAGGTGCGGGTCGCAGTTCTGAAAACTCAAACAACCAGCAAGAGTTTTCTTCCGACGCAGGTTCCGACAATCCGTTCTTTGGTGGTGGACCATCATACGATTCATCCAACAATCGCGCTGCTGCGAGCAGCTCCGCCAGCAACACAATGGACCTCGATGACGACGTTCCATTCTGAGCATCCCCTCAAAGAGTCATACGATGCGAGTGAACCCTGCTGATTGAATGCCAGCGGGGTTTTCTGCTTTCTGTGTCACTTCGTTTTGGCAGGAGGCCCACAACATGCAAGAAAATATTCTCGTTGCCGGTGGAACCGGTCTAGTCGGTAGCGAACTGCTCAGAGCATTGTCGGAGCAGAAAAACGTAACTGTCACTGCCCTCGTTCGCGCAGTCCCAGAGCCATCCGCACGGCTCTCTCACATCAAATATCAAAAGTTCAACTTTGACGACCAGTCCGAATACGACAATTTGAGTGCGCAAAGTTTTTCCTTGGTGTTCTTGTGTTTGGGGACCACTCGCAAAAAAGCGGGATCGCCAGCCGCTTTTGTAAAGGTCGATTTCGAATACCCCAAAAAAATATTGGATTCCGTCTGTCATTCCAAGCCACGGGTGTGTCTTGTTTCTTCGGTGGGTGCTGACAAACCCGCGGGACTTTATTTGAAAACAAAATGTGAGCTTGAGTCTTATCTCAGTTCTCTCGCACTGCCCGCAGTTGTCATTCGCCCCTCGCTGTTACTGGGAGAGCGCAAAGAGTTTCGGTTGGCAGAGCGCATGGGAGTTTGTCTTCTCGCACCCATGCACATGTTTCTTCAAAAGTCGTTGCCTGCAATCTGGTCTAAATATGCACCTGTCCATGCGCGGCAGGTAGCACGTGCCATGATTCACTTCACACTCATGAAAAATTTATGTGACAATATGAGGATTGTTGAAGGAAGTTCTTTGTTCACTCCCGAAGACTTGCTAGCAGAGACTCGTGGAGGAGCCGTATGAAGTTGAGTGTTATGAGAGCTTTCGTGGCAGCTTTGACGGTTGTGTTGTTTGGTTTCACGCAGAGCCCCTCAAGCGGCCTCTTGTGGTTCGAGCGCACGGATCAGAATTTTGCAGTATGGGCGCCATTTGGCGAAGAGCACGCGGGCGCCGTGCGGTTTCAAGATTGGGTTGCGCGTGCAAAGTCAGGACAGCCACTCATTGATTTCAACAATCGCCTCGTACTCAATTGCTGGGAATATGTTCTCTATACGGGTTTGAGGCTTAAAACTGTCTCGGTTGAAACCGTTCAATCCCACTATGATGCAATTGCTCAGTCAAAGCCTTTAAGCATGGTCCTTGGTACACTCATGGGCGTAGTGCCCTACACAATTGAGAGTGGTGTGGTGAATCTCCGTTGGTCATTTACCCCCCAAGCGGGTGATGTGATTTTCATGGATGAAACTAGTCATGTGGTTCAAGCAACGGGCCAGCGCACTGCGGATGGTCGCGTTCAGGTTATTAGCTTTAGCCCCCGACCGATTTGGGGTGATGGTTCAAGGTATTGGGCTGAGCCTAATACTCGGCCTGAGCTCACAACGCTTGAGAGTCTTATTGAGCAAATGATGGAGCTTTATCCAGATGTTCCTTCGGACTGGAACAACATCGAACTCAAGGTGGTCCGACCACCGATTGGTCCTGCCATTTCGGAGATGGAATCGCTCTCGAGAAATAAAAAAATTTCGGTAGCCGAGGGTGAGTTTGTAATTGAATCGAAGTGGAAAAAAATAGAACAAACATCCGATGCAATTGATGTTCTTTATGGCCGTGTGAAATTCACACCAAAATTCAAAGACTTTACTCCAGCATGTAATAATATTTCTTTTATACAATCGGCACGTGTCTTGGACAATGCAGGGCAAAACTACAAGTGGCCGTCGGGGCAGCAAGCACGCAATCGAATGATGACGAAAAAATCTGCGAACGGTGTTGCTGCGGGTTTTTTTATTGATCACGATGCCTCATTGTGCGCCGAGAGCCGCGAGTGCTCACCGTTCTACAGAGACTCGTGGCCTAACACTCAAGACGGGTCACATGATGGCGCCAGCACACCCGGGCGCACATCTTCAGCTGTTCTCATTGACTACCCATTCGGCTGGGAGTTCATTTCATCGATTTCACTTGAAGCCTGTGCTGTGTGCAGAGATGACATGAAAATTTATGGTTGTGCCACGTGGGGCGGAACTTGGCCTCCTGTGGGTGAGCGCTTTGTTCATGAGGTGAACGCTTCCAATTTACCATCTGCGACGTTTTCAAGTGCGCTCCTTCGCTTTCAAAGGCACTATCGTCAATAACGAAAAATTCTTATAGAGTGAGCCCCTGTTCCTGAACGATTTTCCAAAGGAGAACGTCGATGAAGCAATGGGTTTCACAAATTTTGCCTTTCGTCTGCATTTCAACTGCGTCCGTTGCATTTGCTGCTGAGCAAGCAGAGCAGCCTGCGTTTCAGCCTTTTGAGTTTCACACTTACGGCCGTCTGGGAATCATTACTAATGAAAAACTCAACGCAGCCGGGGCTGATCAGGGCGACGGTGCGTTTGGTGTTCCAACGAGTCGTCATGTGCGAGATACTAATTATTTGCGCTTACAGTTTGTTGGTAGAGCATCCAGCGGCAACACGCTCAATGTTGAAGCACAAATCGACAACTTGGCGCATTTGAGTAACCAGTGGTCGGGGGCCGGTCTTAATATCCGCAATGCTTACTTTGAAACACAAATGTCGCCAGATTCAGAATTGTGGTTTGGGGCGCGCAGACTTGAATTTGAAGATGTGCGTTTGTTCGATAGATTTCCATTGAGCGATACGACGTTCTATGGCGTAGGTACTCGGTTTGTTCTTCTTGATGTGCCGACAACTGTGGCGGTAGGCTTTAAAAATCTGAGTTCCCAACTCAATATGGCAATAGATACATCCGACGCATCCAAAGGCAATTCTGAGGTCAACGTTACGTCTCGTGATACCTCACTCTTCATTCGCTCAGATGTGGGCGCATTACACCCGACTCTCATTTTGAACTATCGTGGTGAGCGCATCCTCAATGGAGCTCCAATCACAACGTATAAGCAGTTCAATGAGTCAAACATATTGGTTGATCAAGCAGCTCCCAAAAAAGTTCTCACTGGAAAGTTGGGAGCGTCTGTGAATGTCTCAATGGAAGAGGGCGGATGGTCGAACTACTTTGCTTGGGTTGAGAAAAAAGTGGCAGAAGGCGACTCCGCTGGTTCTGGACTAGACACCATCTATGGCCTTGCAGGCAGCGGCTATGTTCCATTCCCCTCACAAGCAGACACATTGGGTGTTTTATTTGGCGTGATGATTGAACATACGCAGTTCAAAAACTCTCAGGTTCGCTTCGCATTGAAAGATGATCAAATCGTTCCAGATGGTAACAAAACTGCAAGTTCTGGTAGTGTTGTTGCTCTTGGGGTTCAGCCTGTTTATTTTATTTCTGATCGATTGCAGGCTGCGCTCGACCTAAGTCACACACAGACTTCAAAGGTTGGCGATGCAAAACCCAATATGACTTTCGTAACCCCTATCGTTCGATATGCGGCTGCACGTAATCCACTGGCGAGCCCAATGTTCTTCACCTCGGTTACTTATGGATTGTACGAGTCTAAGGCACGCTTCAACAACAAGGGTGCATTGGTCCGTTCAGGTATCACAACCCAAACTGGATGCGAATTTTGGTTTTGAAATTGGGAAGATAGTTGTTCTACCGTCCGCTCGAATTTCCTTGAAACCTCTGGGGGTTGACCAGCTGGCCAGCGAGTGTTAAGTCGCTCGTCAAACCAAAATCTTGGCAATCACGCTGATCACTTTGGAGGTTCACTGATGAAGTTGTGTTTCGTTTCTCTACTAGCTCTCGCGGCAGCTGCACTTGTTTCTTGTGGTGACGGCTCAAATGAGTCATCTCAACTCATGGATGACCGCACACAGCCGCGGCCATTCCCAAGTCCTTTTCCTGGTGGCCGTTTGCCGATTCCGAAATTTATAAATCCTGAAACTGCGACACTTACCGGAAATGTTCGATTTGAGAAGGGTACGCTGCGATTTGGTAAAAAACTCCGAACCATCAACTTCCAGCGCTACACATCTAAGCTTGCTCTTGTTGAAGGTGACATCATTGTTCCGCTCAATGTGATTCTCGCACCCCGAAACAACGTATTTGAAAACTCCCCTGCAGTTCCCAATGGCCCTGACCTATACAACCGTTGGCCGGGTGGCATTGTGCACTATAAAATCGACTCGAATCTGAATAACCAGCAACGTGTAACCGATGCAATTGCACACTGGGAGGCAAACACCAGTTTGCGATTCGAACAAGCAAACTCTTGGCAGGAAGACTTTATTACATTTAGGCAAGTGCTTGAAGGTTGCAACTCTGCAATCGGCATGACGAACGGTAATCAAGTGATCAATCTTTCCGCAAGTTGCAGCACAGGAAATACGATTCACGAGATCGGTCATGCGGTTGGACTCTGGCATGAGCAAACACGCTTTGACCGCGATAATTTCGTTGAAATTAAGTGGGAAAATATTTCTGAAGGCATGGAAGGAAATTTCAGAGACAAATCCGAAGCAGGATTCGGAGGTGAGGATGTGGGCAGTTACGACTACGGGAGTGTCATGCACTACGGCTCCACCTTTTTCTCAAAGAATGGTCAGCCAACGATCGTGAAACGAGATGGTAGTCTCATCAATCCGCAGCGTAATGGATTGAGTGCTGCTGACGTCATTCAGATAAATACCCTATACAATGGATATATTAAGGGCGACTGTGTTGGCTTCAACAGTAATACAATCAACGTCATTTCAAGAAATGGAAAATACATCATTGCCGATGGTGGCCATTATTTGTTCTCGTTCTCATCCCGTTCTGAGGCGACAAAAGCAATGAATATCATTAAGGCCTACAACGGAACTAAGAGTTGTTTCGTTGGTCGTCCTGGCCCATCGATGAATTACATTCTTACAACCGGCGACAAAGCTCCGCAAGGTTACGTTCAGGGTGAAGATTGTATCAGCTTCAATCCAGCTACTGTTCGTGTTGAGAACGTGAATGGTCAGGGCAATCACTATCGTATAGTTTCAGGTGATATGTGGATGCTTGATTTTGGTGACAAGCGTTTTGAAGCTGGTCGTGCACTGCGAGTCATCCGTGACATGGGTTTCACCAAACAATGCTTTGTAGGTCGTCCCGGACCCGCATTCAGCTACTGGAGAAAATAACTCATCTTTCAGCCGAGGGCTGATCGGTTGTTGAGAAAACGTCCTCTGTGATGTAATCCCCGTAACAGGGGATTTTTTTATGAATTTTGACTGGACACAAACGGGCTTTGAAGCAGATGCCCGCCGTGAATTAGGAAACGAACTATCCGAGATCATCGAGCACTTTCCCCGCGTTGTTCATGCCCTCTATGCCCAAATGCAGGACGAAAGGGATACTCATGGAAAATTTCCGCGTGAAGAGTTCGTTCGTCAGGTTCTTACCGAGCTCCCCAAGTCATGTGACGAGGTGCTTCCCTTTTTCGTTCGAGCAGTGTGGAATCGGAAGTGGATCCCAACCACCCACTCCAAAGAGATTGAACTGCTTGCGGCATCATTTACTCGCATAGTTCGCCTTGCAGGTGGTGCTGTGACCGAACAAGAGCTCACAGCTGCTTGCAGTGCCTCTTTCGACAACCTTGGTTAGAAGGGAAACATTCCTGTGACAAGCACACCATCAACCACAGGTGGCACTCATGTGATTGAGTGGCTGGGCAGAGACGATTTGAGCGCTCAGGGTAGCTGTTCCGTCAGGTTATTTTCTGATTCTGAGTGCAATTCACGGGCGAATTCTTTCTTATTAAAGGCAGCACTGTGTGGCTTGCTGGCAGTTATTGTGCCGCCGCATATTATTTATCCTGCCATTGGTTTGATTGTGGGTTTCATAGGGAGAGCTTCAATCAAAAAGCAAAAATATGTTTTTCTCTCCGGCGAAGTTTCGTGTCCTAAATGTGGCTCAAATGAAAAACTGCCAAAGTCGACTCAACAATTTCCATTTATATATTTTTGCTCAAAGTGCTCGAGCCGCGCGGAGATTCGATGTGCAGATTTCCCAGAAACATAAGTCTTTTTTGGAGTTGATCAAAGGATATTTTTATCCAGGACTTTCAGTATTTCTTCGCGTTGCATGCCAAAGGTTGATGTAAACCAAGCGATGGCGGCCGGATTAGTGGGTTCCAATTCAGCGCATCGGCTGTAATTCTCTGCGACTATCGATGCGTCGCGTTCTCCTCGGACCGCCTGACAGAACTGGTCAGCCGTGATGCTCTTGAGCCGAGTCATGAATTCCACAGTCATGGCCGAGTAGTGATCCTGCAACCAATCCGACACTACAAGAAATTGAGGTTCTTTTGGGGTCAGTCCGATGTGTGGCAAATTTTCATCGTGCGTGACGAAGTTGTTGATTTTGTCTTTGCTATACCCAGTTTTGAACTCTGTCCCCGGATTTGCTGAGCTCACTAGGCTCATTTGTAAACTTTCATTGTGTTTTACTGCGCGATAGCGGTGAGTTTTAAGTTCATTTTTGTATTTCGTCACACGGCGAGTTTTTTTAACTTTCTGGGGTTTCGTTGTTGGAAGTCCATTTTCATAGACCTTCACATACTCTGTCTCTTCATAGTCTTCGAAAGCCTGATAAGGCACCCTATCTTGATACGAGTGGGCCATCATCGTTGGTTGATTAAAATACTGTCTCACAATCTGGCCGCGCATTGTCACATCGAGTTCTTTTGGAGATTGTGACGAAAAGAGTCGCGCCTTTTTAAGCTGTTCATCCATTTTAGTCTGAATAATTTTTAGTTGTGAATCTGATGTTGCGTTGTAATTACGCGACTGAATGTCTCCACCAACAATGAGTTTAGAGAATCTATAGTCAGCGCTAAAATCTAGCTCAAGATTTTTGGCATCCGCGCCGTAGTATGCGCAAACTGATTTTTGAATGTCGTTGAATGAAAAACTTATTCGCGAAGTGAGTTGATTGAGTTTCTTGCAAAGAACCTTACCCTCTTTTTGAATATCTCCGTAAATTGCGGAAGAGTACGACCCGAATTGTTTTGCCTCTCGCACGCGATCAAATTTTGTCCACAATGAAGTTGCAACAACCGGTCTTTTGTCGTTAATTTGAGACCGCATCAAACGGTCTAGAACTCGCCTTCCATTTCTAACCTCTTCTTCTGCAGAGACGAGGTCACCTGATTGAAATTTGCTGAGATCCCAAGTGGAGGTTTTTTCAAGCAGAGCTTCCAATCGCTCAAGTGCTCCTTTGTCGTTTCCTGACATTCGCATGAGACGAATAGAAACAAGCTCTTTTTTCCAGAGCTCTCCGCGTGATTTCGCTAGGCCCAAAATGGCATCGGCGTTGTCTGGGTCGCTATCAAGTATGCGTTCAAATGCTTCAGCAGATTCAGAGTAGAGGCCAGCATCATAAAGCTTTTGAGCAGCTCCAAGCCGGGTGGTGCATGCGGCAGAGAGAGTCAGGAGCGCAACTCCAAACATCCAAACGCTTGTCCCTGAGGATCTCAATCTAAACTTAAACATCTGCATCGTAACCTTTCAATCATGCCAAATCTCAAGCATGATAGGCTGGCTGGAGTTGCTCGTAAAGCTCAAAAGAATGGCGTAATGTTGTTGAGTTCAATGTTTGTCATGCAAGGGTGGACGTCATGGCTGTGAGAGTCTTGGTTGCCGTTGGGTATCTGTTTTTGGGAACAGTGTTCGGGTGTTCTTTTGAGAGAACAGTTGAGT
>JBEAPS010000271.1:0-3755 GCA_041164285.1 Pseudomonadota bacterium | reverse complement strand
CTCATAGAAATACCGAAGAGCAGCCAGCGCTTTGGGTGCGCCTTGTGCTTCATCCAAAAAAAGAACTGAATGGGGGTTGATTCGCTTTCGGGTGAGAAGCTGTATGTCCTGAAGAATAACTTCAACATCCAAGCGTGCGAAAGACTCATTGAGTGTGCTGTGGCGTTCGAGGTCGACCTCAATGAGTTCACGCCCCTGGCGTTCTGCCAATCGCCTCACAGCGGTCGACTTTCCAATCTGACGTGCTCCGCGGAGGATGAGCGGCCGCCGGTGTTTGGAATTCAGCCAAGTATCAAGAAAGTGGTCATTTTTTCTTTTGAACACGTTGCTCACCCACAATGTAAGTGTAAAAATAAAGACCACAATTTACAAAAAAATGTAAATTAGAAGGGTAGTATTGTCAAATGAGCAAACGCTGCAGCGATCCAGTCGGACGATTCAGAGGGACGTTTTTCTTGAAACAAAACGGTGGAATTGATTGTCGCTTTCGCCTGGAGTCAGTGGTCGGAGCGAGCTGGGCTGCGCACTCACACCTCAGCAAAACGAGAATGTCGACGGTATCGAGAGAAGGAAATCCTTACGTCGGTAAAAATCGATTTTTTAGACATAAGCTATCACGTTCCTATTTTCCAAGGATCCTCAGAAAGGTCACTACGAGATACATCATCTGAAAACCGGCCTTGACTGGCCGCAATAACCCCATCGCCGCGAGCGGCTGCAAATATTCAGACGCTGCTTGGCGCTCCGCTATGCCTGCACTTTCAAGATCGCTGATGCGATCGTGTTCGGTCGTGCCGTTGTCATCCGAGCGAGAAAACGGCGCTAACAATCCAAAAATAAATAAATACCGATTGTTAAACAAATGTCGGAGCATACTCCGTGAATTGGACGTAAAGCCGGAGTATCATCCGTCCTAAGTCTTCAACTCGTCCCAATCCAAAGGCTGCTTATCCACAACTTTGTCCACAATGCCTTTGAGGTTCTCGGGTTGAAACTCACCGTTTGATGCAAGCAAGATGCGACCGTTGAAACCACACTTACGCAAAAGTGCAGCGAACTCGAGCCCCGTGTACTGCTCGTCCGGCGCAAAATAGTGGTCGGTGATGATGGTGTGGACTTTCTGGAGTTCAATTTCTCCTAACTCAAAGGCACTCCAAAAATCACGAGGCCCTGCATAAGAGACGAGCTGAACCTTGCCCTTAAGTTTGTTTTCCCAAACCCAGCGGACCAAGGCAGAGTCATCGATGAAGACAACCTGCGGAAGTGTAGCCGGAGCCTCGGTGCTCACGCCGCTACGCGGGGCTTGGTCGTCCGCATCACCCCAACGACACAATGATTGATCATTCACATCCACACCGCTGCGCGGGGTAGAGCCCTCATCAATGCGAGAAGCCCGCCACATCGTCCAAACAAACTCGACTTTGCCCTGTGGGTGAGCCTCGGACTTTTCACTCAAACACAAGACCTCACTCCCATGACCTCTGAGAATTTTTCTTACAATAGCTAGCCCAAGACCAGTGCCACCCTTTTTTCCACTCGTGTAAAAAAGGTCAAATAGTCGCGAACGATCTTCAGCTGCAATATAGCTTCCCGAGTTTCCAGCACGGATCTCAAACTGCTCCGGGCTATGCGCATCAGACTTTGCGGATACCCACAGCCGCACTTCCTGTGAATCCACTGCCTCAATCGCATTCGAGAAAAGGTTGAGAAACACGCGTGGCAGGCGCGTATCATCGGCCGCAAGCCAGAGATCTTGAGACACCAAGACTTGCACATCGATCCTGCGCGTTGGGTAGAGTGTCTTGAGTTCTTCAAAAACAGAATCCACGATGGCAGCTAACCGCACAGGCTTGAGCACCAAGCTAAATTCACCACCCACATTGAGCACGTCGGAAATCAACCCGTTGACACTTGCAAGCGAGCGCTCCACCTCAGGCAGTGCCTCTTGCAAAGACTGTTGCATCTGAGCAGCATTACCAGCATTTTTGACCCGATCAAGAGTCATACGAAACAATGCAAACGGCTTCCGAACATCATGAGCGAGCATCTGAGTGGTGCGGGCAATGGCCTCGGAAACCTTGGATTTAGACAACTGAACATTCACGTCATCCAAAGATTTTTTCAGCTCCAGAATCGATGTCGTAATAGGCGACCAGAGCAAAGAAGGACGGCTCATCGACGAATGATAGCCCTCTGTGAATAAGCGGTCGATGAATACAATCAGCCTTTTATTCTCCCTGCGCAAATAGACAAAACCGATCGCAAAAATAACTACCAGGAAAGCGAAAGACAAGATGTACGCGAGTCGGAACGATCGCATAATTTCGGATCTGGACTCCAAAAAATTCCGCTTTTCAAAATAAAGGCTCACCTGACCAGCCTGCACAGAGCTGTCGTTAAAGAAGATCGGCAAAACCACCGCATAGTAGTTTAAATCAGACGACAAAACCCTCCGAGTCTGGAATTCACTGACGAACGATATATACTCGTACTCATCAACCACTCTAGAAAACCTGATACTCTCCAAAGCCTCAACAACTTGCCTATTATTCCCGTTTAAAACATGCGGCCGAATGGAGTCTAAAACGACTTTACCATATCCGAGCTGAAACCTTCGAAGAACAGTCTCAACGCTTGTATCTGTTATATGTTGCGCAATTCTTGAACCAACAAGCCCAAAAACAATGAGTATTAAGACTGAAATCACAAATAAACGTATAAAAATTTTTTCATTCATGACAACGGATGCACATCGTAAAAGCTTCGCTTGCGCTTCAAACCAAGCTCAGAAAGGCGCCTCGAAACTCCATCTTCATCGACAGAGACTCCAACAAAATAAGAAATTAAAACTGGTGAGAAGGAAAAAGAAACTGACCTTCCTAGATTCCTTGCGAGTGAAGATTCTACTTCCGTTGAATTTATTGGGCTTTGTCCAAACTGAGCAACGGATGAACTTTTAGAATTCCACCAATCCGAAAGCATCCGTCGATTTCTCGGGTCTAGGTGAAAGTCTAAGTGATCCGCCGGCTTTTTTATATCACTCACTTGAACTTCATTGAAAAGGGCCTTTTGACTGGAGTCTCTCGTCAAAATCAGATTAACGATTCTGAACAAAGAAATGAGGGCTTTCTCCAATGCCCGTTGCAAGTCTCGATCGGATTCGGTCGTCACTGCCCAAGAGGCACTTCCATCTGAAAAAACATCAAAGTCAACCATACCAACAGAAACAAAATCTCCTGAACTGCTTCCAAGCAGTCCAACTTTAATTCCAATGCCTACACTATCAAAATAGTCAAAATACCGCGCAAACTTTTCAAAACTCTGAAACGATTCCCTTGGAACCCAACAGGGACGAATATCGCCAAACCAGGAGACGAGCAGTACATCGCGCTCTATGAGTTCAGAGCGCGAAGCCCTTTGTGCAAGCTCAGTGTTTAAGTGCGCTGCAAATCCGCTAGAAGTCTTGACATTCAGGATTTTTCCAAAGCTATTGAGGGCATCGCGCTCAACGAATTCACTCACTGCCTTGTGAAACGCAATGTTTGCATTCAATGATGCTCCTGAACCATATACAGCTCCGCTTTTTATTTCAAAATTCCAAAACTCGTCGCCAATATACGATTTGACTCTGGAAATAGAGACATCAGGAATCAGTCGTCGCATCTCTTCGGACAGTTCACCAATTACTTCAATTTCCAAACTGCCACCTCGGGAAATCGCCTGGACAGTGAATGAGAGTCGATACTTTTCCGAAC